>JASHRY010000183.1 GCA_030037105.1 Xanthobacteraceae bacterium | reverse complement strand
CATTTCATAAGTGAAGCTCGCGTCGTTGAGCCGAAGCTTGCCCATGGCGGCGCGCAGCGCCTCGAAGTCGGCGGCATCGACCGGAAACAGGCCGCAGAACACCACGGGGATCGCGGCGCGGAAGCCGGGCAGCGGCGCCGCCACTGGCCGGCGTTCGTCCGTGATGGTATCGCCGACGCGGGTGTCGGCCACTTCCTTGATCGAGGCGGTGAGGAAGCCGATCTCGCCGGGACCGAGCTCGCCGCGCTCCACGCGCTTGGGCGTGAACACGCCGACGCGATCGACCTCGTAAGCGGCGCCGGTGCCGATCATGCGGATGCGCTGGCCTTTCTTCAGCACGCCGTCGACGACGCGAAACAGCACGACGACGCCGAGATAGGAATCATACCAGCTATCGACCAGCAGCGCCTTGAGTGGCGCCGAGGCATCGCCCTTGGGCGGCGGCAGGCGACGCACGATCGCTTCCAAGACTTCCGGCACGTTTTCGCCGGTCTTGGCCGAGATCAGGATGGCGTCGGCGGCGTCGAGCCCGATCACGTCCTCGATCTGCCGCTTCACCTTTTCCGGTTCGGCGGCCGGCAGATCGACCTTGTTGAGCACCGGCACGATCTCGTGATTATTGTCGATCGCCTGGTAGGCGTTGGCGAGAGTTTGCGCCTCGACGCCTTGGCTCGCATCGACGACCAGAAGCGAGCCTTCGCAGGCGGCGAGCGAGCGGTTGACCTCGTAGGCGAAGTCGACGTGGCCGGGCGTGTCGATCAGGTTGAGGATGTAGTCCTTGCCGTCACGTGCGCGGTAATTGAGCCGCACGGTCTGCGCCTTGATGGTGATGCCGCGCTCGCGCTCGATGTCCATGGAATCGAGCACCTGCTCGACCATCTCGCGCGCTTCGAGCCCGCCGGTCAGTTGAATGAGCCGGTCGGCGAGCGTCGATTTGCCGTGGTCGATATGGGCGATGATCGCGAAATTGCGAATGTTGTCGATGGGGCGCGCGGTCATGGCGCCCGGATAGCACCACCCCCTGCGGGTCTCAAGCGGCGGCGGGATGCGCACGCCTCGAGCCCTCCGGCGTGTGCGGATCGCGCCGGCGCATCAACAATCATGCGGCCGGATGAACGAATAGACGTAAGTTTTCAGCTTGTCCGACCAAGTTCGGCGATAGGGCAGGCTCAGCGTCACCGCTGCGGTGCGCTCGGGAAAGTCATACTCGGCCTTGTCGAACTTATAGTCGTTGTCGAGCCGGGGCGCCGTCTTGGGCCGGCGGACCACGATAGCGCCGAGGCGGCGGATGCGCTCCATGTCGGTCCACGGGGCGAAGGCGTAATCCCGGTTCGACAGCCCGACGATCCGGTGCCAGAAGTCGCCGTAATAGAGCGCGACCGCCTGCGCTTCGAGACGGTCGCCGATGATGTAGCCGGGGCCGCAGGTGAACCTGCTGTCCCAATCGCGCCGCATCGCCGCGGCCGCCGCGGGCGCCGGCTCGCGCAATTGCTCCCGCAGGGCCGTGAGCCCGTAGATTACGCTGCCGACGCAAACGGCGATCCAGATCGCCAGCGTGACCTCGGCGAGCGGGCGCAATGCGGTTGACGCGACGCGTACCAGACAGAAGGTCACGAGCCCGGCGATCGGCAGCCAGGCGTAGGAAAACCTGACCCGATATTCGAGGTCGACGCCGAGGATCATGGCCACCATGATGACTGCGAATGCAATTGCGGCGACGAGGATGAATCGGCTCCGCGTCGGCGCGGTCCGCCATTGTACCAGGGCCGTGCGGCTCCACCACGACTTGGCCGCAACAATCGCCAGCGGCAGCAGCAACAGTCCGATCGGCGCGAACAAGTTCCAGAGCGAATGGAGCCGTTCGATCAGCGAGGATTGAAAATATTGAAAATGCAGATAGGCCAAGCCGTGATCGAGCGTGAAGCGGCTGCGCAGCTCGGCCACGGCGTGCGGCATGACGATGGCGACGCCCAGCACGCCGGCGACATAGAGCTTCCGGTTGACAAAGACAGGCCGGAACTCGCGCAACGACACCGCGGCGGCCGCCAGGGCGGCAATGAGAATGACGGTGAAATACTTGGCGAGCATGGAGAGCCCGAGCATGACGCCGAGCAGCAGCCAATCCCTCCAGCGGTCGTCGCTCCTCGCCCGCAACGCGTAATAGATCGCCCCGGCCCACAACGGCGTCTGCACCTGATCGGCATTGAGCGCCGTCGTCGGCAGCCAAGCCGACAGATAAAAGCTGCACGCCCCGACCAGCACGAAAGGCGCGACGGCATCGGCGCCGATGAATTCGCGCGCGATCCGGATCAGGTAGTAGAACGTGACGGCGTTGAGGCCCTGCGCCACCACCATGTAGAACCAAGCGTCGCGAAACCCGACCAGGGACGCCAGCGCCGAAATCCAGGACGGCAGCGGCGCGGCGGTCAAGGTGGACAGAGGAACGTTCAGGCCCCAGTTGATGTGCTCGCGCAGATCGACGTAAGGCGTTGGGAAAAATACCGCACAGACCACGATCGGATAGAGAAAGGCGATCGCCAACAGCGAGAGCACGAGCGGCGAGAAGATGAAGGCGATGTCTTCGCGCGCGGCGTCGTCGCCCCAGCGGCCGGTCATTTCATTGAGAAAGCGACGATGCAGCGGTTGCGGATATTTATCGACCGGCGCCGTCGTCATGGCCGATGGACTAACATCCGCGGGCGGGATCGGCAAGCGCGGATCGCGGCCGCCGTTCGCCTCAGCGCTGGCGCCACACGAAGGCGGCGCTGACCACGAAGTTCCAGACACTGCCGATCAGCGCCCCGCCGAGGCCGGCGATCCACCATACGTTGTTGTAATGGTAAATCCAGGTGGCGATGCCGACATTGGAGATCGCGCCGATGGCGCAGATCACCTGAAAGCGGATGAAGCCGTCGAGCAAGCGCCAGCCGGTCAATTGCTGGTCATGGTACGTGAACACGTTGTTGAGGACGAAATTCCAGGTGATGGCGCCGATTGTCGCCAGTGCCTGCGCCGGGGCGAACGACAAAGTTGTCATCAGCAGCATGCGCAATATGCTCAGGTGCACGCCGATACCGGTCAACCCGACCAGGCAGAACAAGAGGAAGCGCGCGGACACGGCATCGTTGGTGAGCTTCGCCGTCACCAGGGCGGCAAAGTCGAGCGCGATCTTGTTGTCGAACTTGCTCTCGCCATGCTGGCGCTGGCGAAAGGCGGAGGGCAGTTCGAGGGTGCGCAGGCGGCCGCGCGCGGTCGCCAGAATATCGAGCAGGATCTTGAAACCTTGCGAGGAGATGGCGGGAGCTAGTCCTTCGAAGTCGTCGCGTCGGATCATGAAATGACCGCTCATCGGATCGGTGAGATCGATGGCGAAAAGCGCCCGCACCAGGGCGTTCGACCAGCGGCTTACGCGCGCGCGCCATGGCGAAAGGCCCGCGGCGGCGCCGCCGTCGAGATAGCGGCTGGCGACGACGACGTCGGCGCGGCCGCCGCGCAGGCAATCGAGCATGGCGGGGAGCAGCGTCTCGTCATGCTGCAGGTCGGCATCCATGACCGCGACGTAGCGGGCCTGGCTCGCCAGCATTCCCTCAAGGCAGGCGCCGGCAAGGCCGCGGCGGCCGATGCGGCGAATGCAGCGCACGCGGCCGTCGGTCGCGCCGATGGCGCGCACCACGGCGGCGGTGCCGTCGGGAGAATTATCGTCGACGAAAATGGCCTCCCAGTCGCAGGAAGCAAGAGCGCCGGCGAGCCGCTCGACCAGGATCGGAATGTTGGCCCGTTCATTGAACGTCGGCACGATGACGCTCAGTTCCGGCGCCGGCCGCGTGGCGGAATGCTGAGTCGGCGGCATCGATCGCGCCGTCGCTGGAGGTGCTGCACTGCTCATCGCCGGCAGATAACGCCATGTCCGCGGCAATTTCAACGCGGACGCGGCTCACCACCGAAACCGGCGGTTCTTCTCCGCGACGTCGCGGACGCCGCGGCGCAGCGAATCGGGAATGACACTTGTCAGTACCGGTAATGATCCGTCTTGTAAGGACCGCCGCTCGGAACGCCGATGTAAGCCGCCTGTTTGTCGTTGAGTTTGGTGAGCTTCACCCCGATCTTGTCGAGATGGAGGCGGGCGACCTTCTCGTCGAGCTGCTTCGGCAACGTATATACTTTCTTCTGGTATTTGCCGGGATTGGTCCAAAGCTCGATCTGCGCCACCGTCTGATTGGTGAACGACGACGACATGACGAAGCTCGGGTGGCCCATGGCGTTGCCGAGATTGACCAGCCGGCCTTCGGACAACAGGATGATGCGCTTGCCGTCGGGGAACTCGATCTCGTCGACCTGCGGCTTGACGTTATGCCATTTCAAGTTCTTCAGCGCCGCGACCTGGATCTCGGAATCGAAATGGCCGATGTTGGCCACGATGGCGCGGTGTTTCATCTTGCGCATATGCTCGATGGTGATGACGTCGATGTTGCCGGTGGCGGTGACGAAGATGTCGGCGCGCGGCGCCGCGTCCTCCATGGTGGTGACCTCGTAGCCTTCCATCGCCGCCTGCAGCGCGCAGATCGGATCGATCTCCGAGACCATGACGCGGCAGCCGGCCTGGCGCAGCGAAGCCGCCGAGCCCTTGCCGACGTCGCCAAAGCCGGCGACCATCGCTACCTTGCCGGCCATCATCACGTCGGTGCCGCGGCGGATGCCGTCGACCAGCGATTCGCGGCAGCCGTAGAGATTGTCGAACTTTGATTTGGTGACGCTGTCGTTGACGTTGATGGCGGGGAACAAGAGCCGGCCTTCCTTCTCCATCTGATAGAGGCGATGCACGCCGGTCGTCGTTTCTTCGGTCACGCCGCGAATGCCCTTGGCGGTCTGGTTGTACCAACCGGGCTTGTTCAGCAATCGTCGCTTGATGGCGGCGAACAGCGCCTCCTCTTCCTCGTTGTTCGGTCGCTCGAGCACCGTCGGGGTAATTTCCGCCTGCGAGCCGAGGTGCATGAGCAACGTCGCGTCGCCGCCGTCGTCGAGGATCATGTTCGGCGCGCCGCCGTCCCCCCATTCGAAGATGCGGTGAGTGTATTCCCAATAGTCGCGAAGCGATTCGCCCTTCACGGCGAACACCGGCGTGCCGCCGGCGGCGACCGCGGCGGCGGCGTGGTCCTGCGTCGAGTAGATGTTGCAGGACGCCCAGCGCACGTCGGCGCCGAGCGCCTTGAGCGTCTCGATCAGCACCGCGGTCTGTATGGTCATGTGCAGCGAGCCGGCGATGCGCGCGCCACGCAGCGGCTGCAGCCGCCCATACTCTTCGCGCGTTGCCATCAGGCCGGGCATCTCGGTCTCGGCGATCGCGATCTCCTTGCGGCCCCATTCGGCAAGGCCAAGGTCCTTGACGACGTAATCGGCAGGCGAAGTCTTCTTGGGCTTGGTCGACGTGCTCATGGCACTCCTTGTGCAAGTCCTCTGGCGGTCCGGATGTTTG
>JASHRY010000182.1 GCA_030037105.1 Xanthobacteraceae bacterium | reverse complement strand
TCCGCCGGGCTCATGAGTTCCCGCGATCCGTCGAAGCGGCGCTTGAGTTCGACTTTGCCCTCGGCGAGCCCGCGGGGCCCGACCAAGATCTGCCAGGGCATGCCGATCAGGTCGGCGGTGGCGAATTTTGATCCCGGCCGTTCGTCGAGATCGTGGTAGAGCGTGTCGATCCCCTTGGCCGCGAGCGCGGAATAAAGGCGCTCGCAGGCCGCGTCGGTGTCGCTTGCACCCTGCTTGAGATTGAGGATCGCGACGGTGAAGGGAGCGACGGCCGGCGGCCATTTAATGCCCGCCTCGTCGTGAAAGACCTCGATGATGGCGGGCAGAAGTCGGGTCGGGCCGATGCCGTAGGATCCCATATGCACCGGCCGCTCCACGCCGTCGGGGCCGGCGACGAGCGCCTTCATCGGCGCGGAATATTTGGTGCCGAAATAGAAAACCTGGCCGACTTCGATGCCACGCGCGGACAGGCGCTTCTCCGGCGCAAGCCTGGCAAAAGCGGTAGCGTCGTGCTTGTCCGCGGTCGCCGCATAAAGCCCGGTCCATTTGTCCACGATCGCCTGCATGTCGGCGCGGCTGTCGAAATCCACGTCCGCGCCGGGAACCTCGAAATCGAGGTAGTCGCGATGGCAAAACACCTCGCTCTCGCCGGTGTCCGCGAGCACGATGAACTCATGGGAGAGATTGCCGCCGATCGGTCCGGTTTCCGCCACCATCGGGATCGCGCGCAATCCCATGCGCGCGAACGTGCGCAGATAAGCGACGAACATGCGATTATAGGCGTGCCTGGCGCCGGCAAAATCGAGGTCGAACGAATAGGCGTCTTTCATCAAGAACTCGCGTCCGCGCATCAGGCCGAAGCGCGGCCGCACTTCGTCGCGGAATTTCCATTGGATGTGGTAGAGATTGAGCGGCAAATCCTTGTACGAGCGCACATAGGCGCGAAAAATCTCGGTGATCATTTCCTCATTAGTCGGTCCGTACAGCATGTCGCGCTCGTGGCGATCCTTGATGCGCAGCATTTCCTTGCCGTAGGCCTCATAGCGTCCGCTCTCGCGCCACAAATCCGCCGACTGAATGGTTGGCATCAACAGCTCGATGGCGCCGGACCGGTTCTGTTCCTCGCGCACGATCCGGCAGACCTTGTCGAGGACGCGCAAGCCGAGCGGCAAGATCGCGTAGATGCCGGCCGCTTCCTGGCGGATCATGCCGGCGCGTAGCATCAAGCGATGGGAGACGATCTCCGCTTCTTTCGGCGTGTCGCGCAGAATGGGCAGGAAGTACCGGGAAAGGCGCATGAAATCTCGTCAGACCGAGGCAGGTCGTCTCGGGAGTGAATCGGCAACAGCCGCGAAATTACAAGGAGCGGCAAAGTAGCATTACTTCCCACAAAAGGCGGTCATATTAAATTTTTTTGTCATCAACCCACGCTAAGATGATGACAATGGATCGAAGATCGAGTACGAAATGCCGACGCTATTCCGGAGCCCCAGCCATCTTGGCTTCCGGAAAGCGGTCCAAGTCTGGGGGAGGATAATCGAACGGCGCGCTGCAATGCTGACGCCCGCGCCGGGAACGGATGTTGGCGAGAAAGCCACCGGTAAAAGACCGGATGAGGATTTTATGGCAGGGCTTTGGCCCTGCTATTTTTTTATGGCGGAGCTTGGCTCTGCTCTTGTTTGATTGCTAATGGGCGACGTCTCACATCGAAGCGCGGATAGGCGCACCCTTTACCGCGCGCCCAACGTAATCAGGTGTTCCGTGTAGACGACGTAAATGACAACGGAAATGGCCGCCGCGACGAGCGTCGTCCACAGGAACTTGCGTCCAAGGTTCGGGACTGCCGGCGCGCCGGGATCGGTGCCGGGCGCAATCTCGCCGCCCTCATGCTGGCTGCGAATCCCCCATGGCAGCACAGCGAACAGCACCACCCACCAGATCACGAAAAAAATGGCAAGAACCGTGATGATCGGCATGTTCAGCGTTGCTCCAGTTCGACCAGGGTACCGGAAAAATCCTTCGGGTGCAGAAACAGGACGGGTTTGCCGTGGGCGCCGTTCTTCGGCTCGCCGTCGCCGAGAACGCGGATGCCCGCCGCCTTGAGCGCGTCGCGGGCGGCGCGGATATCCTCGACCTCGTAGCAGACGTGGTGCATGCCGCCATCCGGATTGCGCTCGAGGAACCTGGCGATGGGCGACCCGGCGCCGAGCGGCTCAAGGAGCTCGATCTTGATGTTCGGCAGGGTGATGAACACGGTGGTCACGCCATGTTCCGGCTGCGCCAGCGCGGCCGAAACCTCCGCACCCAGAATGTCGCGGTAAATGGCGGCCGCTTTGCCGATATCGGGGACCGCGATCGCCACGTGATTGAGCCTGCCGATCATGCGTTGTCCCGTCTTGTGGTCCCCGGCCGTCATCTATAGCGGCTTTTGCATCTGCGACGGCATCCTCCTTGCCGCATTGCCTCCAGTTCCTCGCTTTGCTCGCCTACAAAATAACGAAGCCTCATATCACACCACCAGCACGTGAACGTGGCAGATCGGCTTCTTCTGCCAACGCTCGGCGATGGCGGCGCGCACCGCGCGCCGGAGCGCCTCGGCAACGGTATCGGGGTCGCTGCGGCGCGGTCTTGGCAGCGCCTCGAAGGCTTCCTCGACGGCATCGCGGGCGACATCGGCCATCGGCGCGCCGCCGGCATCGGTTTCAGGAATGCCGATCAGCGCGATTTCGGGATCGGCGACGAGCGCGCCGTTCTCGCTCAAAGCGAGGGCGACCGAGACAATGCCGGCAAAACCGAGCCGCCGCCGGGAAGCTACGGTGCGCGCCTCGGCGTCGAGAATGAGCGCGCCATCCTTGTAGAGGCGCCCCGAAGGAATTTCGTCGATGATTTGCGCCGCGCCCGGAGCGAGGCGCACGAGATCGCCGTTACGGCAGACAAGGACCTCGGGAACGCCAGCGCCGCGCGCAAGCTTGGCGTGCGCGGCCAAATGCAGGGCTTCGCCATGCACCGGGATGAGGATTTTCGGCCGCACCCAGCCGATCATTTCCAGGAGTTCGGCGCGCCGCGGATGCCCGGACACGTGCACCAGATGACTTTGGTCGGTGATGACCTCGACGCCTTGCGCGACCAAGCCGTTGATCACGCGGGCCACCGCTTTTTCGTTGCCGGGGATGGCGCGGGAGGAGAAGATCACGCGGTCGCCTTT
>JASHRY010000181.1 GCA_030037105.1 Xanthobacteraceae bacterium | reverse complement strand
GGGGCAAGCCGCTCATCATGCGCACGTGGGAATTCGGCGCACCGCTCGGCCGCGGCCAATGGGGCATCCGCGAGCCGAAGCCCGAGGCGGCGGACGTGGACCCCGATATCCTATTGGTGCCGCTCCTTGCTTTCGACCGCGCCGGCTACCGGGTCGGCTATGGCGCCGGCTATTACGACATAACCATCAATCGGCTGCGCGCGCTCAAGACGGTGACGGCTATCGGCATCGCCTTCGCAGCGCAGGAAATTGCGGCGGTACCGACGACACCGCGCGACGCACGACTCGATCTTGTGCTAACCGAGCGCGAGATAATCGATTTGCGGAGCGTGTGAGCATGCGCATCCTGTTCGTCGGCGATGTCGTTGGTCGCAGCGGGCGCACCATCGTCGCCGCGCGCTTGCCCGGCCTCATCCGCGACTGGAAGCTCGATTTCGTCGTCGTCAACGGCGAGAACGCGGCCGGCGGCTTCGGTATCACCGAAGCGATCTACGGCGAGTTCATCGACGCCGGCGCCGACGCCATTACGCTCGGCAATCACGCCTGGGATCAGAAGGAGGCGCTCGTCTTCATCGAGCGTGCGCCGCGCCTTATTCGGCCGATCAACTATCCCGCCGGCACGCCGGGCCGCGGCGCCGCGCTGATCGCGGCGAAGAACGGCGGGCGCGTGCTCGTGGTCAACGCCATGGGCCGCATCTTCATGGACCCGCTCGATGATCCGTTCACTGCCGTCGAGCACGAGCTTGTGGCCTGCCCGCTGCACAAAGGCGCCGACGCCGTCATCGTCGACATCCACGGCGAGGCGACGAGCGAGAAGCAGTCGATGGGCTATTTCTGCGACGGCCGCGCCAGCCTCGTGGTCGGCACCCACACCCACACCCCGACGGCCGACCTGCGCATCATGGCCGGCGGCACCGCCTTCATGAGCGACGTCGGCATGACCGGCGACTACGATTCGGTGATCGGCATGGCGAAGGAGGAGCCGCTGCAGCGTTTCACGCGCCGCATTCCGACGGCGCGGTTCGAGCCGGCCTCGGGCCCGGCGACGCTCTGCGCCGTCGCCGTCGAGACCGACCCGGCGACCGGCCTTGCCGCACACATCGGCGCGGTGCGCCTGGGCGGCTGCCTGGAGCAGGCTACGCCGGCCTTCTGGCCCTGAGCTCCCGTCGACCTCGCCTTTATTTCCGCGGCGCGCCGCCCTATAACCACGTTGAAATCAATTCATTGCCACGTCGCAGGCGCGGGAGAGCGCAGCCGCGCGGCGTTGTCGATGGGCGACGTTGAAGACGAAAAGCAAGTCATGGCCGGACATTCGCAGTTCAAGAACATCATGTACCGCAAGGGCCGGCAGGACGCGGCGAAATCGAAGCTGTTCGGCAAGCTCGCGCGCGAAATCACCGTCTCCGCCAAGCTCGGCCTGCCCGATCCGGCGATGAACCCGCGGCTGCGCGCGGCGATCATCGCGGCGCGCGCGGAAAACATGCCGAAGGACAATATCGAGCGCGCCATCAAGAAGGCGTCGGGCGGCGACGCGGAGACCTACGAAGAGATCCGCTACGAGGGCTACGGGCCGGGCGGCGTCGCCGTCATCGTCGAGGTCTTGACCGACAACAGGAACCGCACCGCGGGCGAGGTGCGTTCGACCTTCACCAGGAGCGGCGGCAGCCTTGCCGAAACCGGCGCGGTTTCCTTCATGTTCGACCACGTGGGCGTCATCGAATACGACGCCGGCGTCGCGAACGCCGAGGCGATGTTCGAGGCGGCGTTGGAGGCCGGCGCCGATGATGTCGTGTCCGGCGACAATGGCCACGAAGTCTATGCCTCGGCGGATCATTTCGGCTCCGTCGCCAAGGCGCTCGAACAAAAGTTCGGTGAGCCGCGCAGGGCCGCTCTGGTCTGGCGGCCGCAGAGCACCGTCGCGGTCGACGACGAGCAGGGCGAAAAGCTGTTGAAGCTGATCGAGAACTTGAACGAACACGACGATGTGCAGAACGTTTATGCCAATTTCGAGATTTCCGACGCGTTGGTCGCGAAGATGAGCGCGTAGGAAAGCAGCGTCGCCGCGGCGCCTTCTTCATCTCTCCCAGGCGAAGGAAAGGTGAAGCGTGCTATCACCAGAGCACCATGACGCGCCCGATTCGCATTCTCGGCATCGATCCGGGGCTCCGCTGCACCGGCTGGGGCATGGTGGAGATTGCCGGCAACCACCTCGCTTTTCTCGGCTGCGGCTCGGTGACGACGCGCGAGGAGGACGCGCTCGCGGCGCGGCTTCTCGCCATTCATGACGGGCTTCTCGGCGTGCTTGAAAAATTCCACCCGGATGAGGCGGCGGTCGAGGCGACCTTCGTCAATCAGGATGCCACGGCGACGCTCAAGCTCGGCCAAGCCCGCGGCATTGCCATGGTGGTGCCGGCGCGGGCGGGCGTGCCGGTTTCCGAATACGCGCCGAACCTGGTGAAGAAGAGCATCGTCGGCGTCGGCCATGGCGACAAGGCGCAGGTGCGCATGATGATCGGCGTCCTTCTCCCCAAGGCCGATCCGTCCTCGGACGACGCCGCCGACGCGCTCGCGGTCGCCGTGACTCATGCGCATCACCGGCAGAGCGCGGTGCTGCACGCCGCCTTGAAGGTGGGGGCGCCAAAAGCGGTGGCTAGATGATCGGCATTTTTCACATCGTCATTCCGGGACGGCCCGCAGGGCCGGGCCCGGAATCTACAACTACGGGTCTTGTAGAACGTGCACTGAGCTTATTCTGCAAACGCAGTGGTTATGGATTCCGGGCTCCTCGCTTCGCTCGGACCCGGAATGACGAAGGCGAGCGAACGCCATGATCGGCATTTTCCACATCGTCATTCCGGGACGGCCCGCAGGGCCGGGCCTAGAATCCATAACCACGGGTCTTGTAGAACG
>JASHRY010000180.1 GCA_030037105.1 Xanthobacteraceae bacterium | reverse complement strand
GGACCGCCTTGCCGAGGCGGGTGTGATAGAGAAACAAATACAACGAGCCGGCGAGGGCGGCGGTGAGCGCCGCGGCGAGAATATGGGTTCCCGAGAAGGTGTAGCGGTGCCACGTCACGCCCGGCAACGACACCGGGACGTTGAAAAGGCCCGTGCCCCAGACCGCGGTGCCGAGGCCGATCACCACCAGGTTCACGGAAAATGTCGAGAGCAGGATCATGAGCGGCGGCTGCCCGATCATCCGATGCACGGCGATCCAGTACAGCGCCACGCCGACGAGGAAGCCGCCGCTTAGAATGAGCGGCAGGGCCGCATAGGGCGGCATAGCGGTCCCGGTGGTCAGCAGGTAGAGCGCGAACATGCCGGCAACGATGGCGGCGCCATGGGTCAGGTTGACGACGTTCATGACGCCCCAGATCAGCGTCAGACCCATGGCCGCCAGCCCGTAAACCGAGCCGATCAGCACGCCGTCCACGATTGAGGCAATGACACCGGACATGCGGAGGACTTGAGCGAGCGGAGCTACAAAGACGGACGGAGCCGGTGGCGTTGCCGCCTTGCCGGCTCCGCTCTCACGCTTTTAGCGGATATTCTAGTGCAGCGGATAGAGGAGATCCGCGGTCTGTGCCGCCTGCGGCCAGACAACCTCCCTTTCCAACCGATCGTTCTTCTTCTGCCACTGCGCCAGCACCATCTCGTGACCGATCTGCAGCCCATGATGCGCGGCGTCGGTCGCGATCTTGAATCGGCCGAAGAAGGTGGTGACGTCCATGGCGTTGAGCGCCGCCACCACTTTGTCGGCGTCGATCGAGCCGGCCTGCTCGATGGCGTGTTGGAGGAGGGCGCCGCCGGCATATCCGGTCGCCGAATGATAGTCCGGAGGGGCCTTGAACTTGGCCTCGAAAGCCTTGACGAATTCCGCCCCGGTGGGTCCGAATTGCGGTTTGTAGGTGGCCTGGATCTCCCACTGCGAAGGCACGGTGACGCCGAAGGCGGCGGGGCCGAGGCTGGCGAATTCCGGGCTGTCCGGCGCGACCAGGAGCGACACGTATTTGAGGTTTGCCTTCTGGTCGTAGAGTTGGCGCGCCAGCGTGGCGCCGTCGGTGTAGTGGCCGCCGCCGAGCAGCGCTTCGACCGACGAGCTAATGATCTTGTTGATGATCGGGCCGAAATCGGTGGTGCTCGGCGCGTAGGATTCATCGAGCACGATGGTCAATCCGCTTGCTTTGGCCTGCTCGCGCGCGGCGAGTACCACCGCCTTGGAGAAGGGGTCGTCCGAGTAAACGAACGCCACCTTTGCATGTGGATTCTTCGTCTTCAGGGCGTTGATCGCGCCGGTGAGGTAATGGTCGGCGGAGCTCAGCACCTGGACGAGATACTTATTGCCGAGCGTGTAGGTCTTGGGCTCGGCCCCGCCGGTGATCAGCATGAGCCTGCCATATTGCTCGGTAATCACCGCCGCGGTCGCACACAGCCCCGACGAGTAGGGCCCGAACAGAAATTGCGCCTTGTCCTGGACGATGAGGCGCGTGTAGAGCTGCTGCACGCGGGCGCCCTGAGACTGGTCGTCGTAGGTGACGAAGCGTACCTTATAATGCTTGTCGCCCACCTTGATCCCGCCTGCGTCATTGACCTCGTCGCGCCACAGCTCGGCGCCGCGTTGTTGCGCAAGCGAATCGATATTGAGTGGGCCGGTTTGCGACAACGTCATGCCGATCGTCAGCGTGTCGTCGGCGGCAAAAGCGGGCGTCGCGATCAACATGGCGCCGGCCGCAAGCAAGTAGAGCTTTCTCATCGTTCCCTCCAGGTTTGACGGCATGACGTTCCCTCTACTATCGCCATCTGCGGATTATAGTTGTTACTACTCACTGTGGCACTCGTCACTATAGCACTCGCAGCGCTCACAGGCCCGTGGCAAAGCTGCGTCGTTCCGCCGCTAGGATAGTGTTGAATGGTGACCATCGACCCTACGAGCTGGATGGCGAAGGAGCGCGCCGATGGCCCGAACCTGTGGGGTCATGACCACATGTTGGCTGACGGCGGAGAAGCGCGAACAGGCGCGCGATCCGCGCGTCGGCGTCGCCGAAGCCGGCGACCGCACCCCGCTCGACGTCGTGGACGGCAATTACTTGCGCGCGCGGGATGTGCCCCCTGGTGGAACGCCAACTGCGCAGCGCGCACGACCGGGCAGCGCCGCCTCGCCCTATGGCGTCGCCGAACGACGCGTCGCTGACCCGAGCCGCGCGCGGACGCGAGACGCATGAAGCTCTTGCTGTCGCGCCGCGCCGCCGCAGGCATTCTCAATACTGTTCAAAGCGACGTACCGCCGTCCATTGGCCGGCGCATTGGCCGGTGCTCGTGCGCCATTGCCCGCGGCCCTGATTGCCAGACAACCGGCCGACCCCGCTCGCCCAGCGGCCGCCTTCGGCGACCGTGACGCGAATGTCGCCGCCAGATTTTACCGCGCCATAGATTTGGTAGCTTTGATCCTCGGCCGCCACCCGGCCATTCACGATGCGCACGGAATAACGAAGGGAACGGTCGCAATCGCCGCGGAGCGTGTAAATTACCACGCTCCATTCGCCATCATAGGCGGCGAGTGTACTCCGGCGTGCGGCATCGGATGGAGTGCTGGCGCTCGTCGCCGCCAGCGCGACAAATATCGCGGCGAAGATCGGGCGCAATAAATTTTTCATTAGTTTGCTCCGGTTTTCTCGACAGGGCTCGATTCGGGCTTAGGCTCGCCCGGTTGGGGGGGTAATTGAGTGCTGAAGGGAGTGCCGCCGCGACCCTGCTCATAGCCGGTTTGAAACAGCGCCGTCATGTAGTCGGGATCGAATGGCCCCTTGCTGGGCGCGTGGAAGTTTGCGGGAATGGTGGCGACGTTGAAATCGACGCCGCTGCGGTTTGCCACGATGTAGGCCCGGTCGAGCATCAGCCGGGTATCGACCGGCACCGCCATGCTGATGGCCTGCGTCAGGATCGAAGGCGCGAAGCGTTCGACGACCTTGAAATCCCGTTCCAATACGGTGTTCACGACGATATAGAGCTGCGTTGCCGGCAGCCGATAATCGCTCGTGCTTTCCATCAAGGCCGCCGGGGCGACAAAGAACTGTCCGCCCAGCCCGCCGTCCACGTGCATTTCCTGGAAGCGTTTGCCGTTCGCCTCGACGTCGATCATCACCGGCGGAAAACCTCCGGGGATGCTCGCCGAAGCGAGCAATACGCTGCAGAACAGCTTGAGCGCGCGGTCGCCGCCATGAGCCGCAATCGCGCCCATGTTCCAGACCACGCTGCGTTCCGCGTCGAGATCGGTGGTGATCACGAACAGCCGCCGCCCGCGGCGATAGGCGGCGGCGATGTCGGCAAACAATGCCGGCGTCATCTCCTTTGCGATCAGGTCCCTGAGCGGCCACGAATCGACGAAGCTCTCGCCGGTCTTGCCGGCCTCGAAAACATCGGCGGCGGTGATCGTCGTATAGGCTTTGCGCAACGCATCGTCGTAAGGCGGGCCGGCAAAGATAAAGGGCGCCATCAGCGCGCCGGTGCTGACGCCGGTGACCACCGCGTAATCGGGGCGCTTGCCGGCGGCGCTCAGCCCATTGAGCAGCCCGGCGCCGAAGGCGCCGTCCGCCCCGCCGCTGGACAGAATGAGCCATGGACCCGGCTGTTGCGGCAATGCCTCCTTGAAGTCCGCCTGCGAATCCGCCCAGAACCGCGCGTCAGGTATTCCGGGGACGACGGACGCCGCGTCCTCGGCGGCCGTGAACGGCACGCGCGGCGGCAATTGCGGTTGCGTGGTTGCGGCCGGCGGTGGTTTTGCCGCCTTTCCGGCCGGGCTGCGGACCATCCGCTTCGCATGGGCGTGAACCGCGCGAGGCTTCGCCTTCGTCGTCGATCCTAACGTGCTCTGTGCCTGTGTCGTGCCTGTTACGAACGGCGCCGAAATGAGAAATGGCGCCGAAACCAGGGCGGCTGCCGTGCAGATCGTCCATCGCATCGGCTTGGTCATGGCGGAGAGGATTTCCGAAGTCGGCGGCGGATCGGACCGGTTTCACTCATGGTCAAGACACGACTCCGCGCGTAGCTGATAAGCGCGCAGCACATAAGAGCGACTCGCGCGAACTTCAATTGGCCGGAAGGGGGGAACCCTTCGGGGCCCGGCAACCTGCGGCATGACGCAATTGCAGTACAAGTCCGCAATAGGAATGGGCGCCTAGCGCAGGATGATTATCTGCAAATCGTCATCCCGCTCTAAGCTTTTGTATTGTCGCACGTCCGGACGGAAAACCGGTTCCCGCTTTTCCTGGACGCCTCTTGCGGCGCCTTCGCCTTCTCGGCTGTCTTTCACACTCGTCGATCGCCTCAAGTGTGCCGGTCGGCGACGAACCGGGCGCCCTCGATGAGGACGGCGGCCGCTGTCCCGAACGGGGCGAGCGCCCGTTCGGCCTCGGCGACAAGCTCTCTCAGGCGCGCCTTGGCGCCGGCTCCGCCGAGAACCCCGACCATCGTCGCCTTGCCCGCTATTGCATCCTTGCCGGTCTGCTTTCCGACCAACGCGGGATCGCCTTCGAGGTCGAGGAGATCATCGGCGATCTGGAAGGCCTGGCCCACCGCCGATCCATAATGTTCGAGCGCTTGACGCTGCGGACCTGACGCCGATCCGAGAATGCCGCCGGCCACGCAGGCGAAACGCAACAGCGCGCCGGTCTTCATCGCCTGCAATGTCCGCACTTCGCTCTCGCCGAGCTGCTGGGGACCGTTGCCGGCGAAACGGCCTTCGGCGGCGAGGTCGAGCATTTGGCCGCCCGCCATGCCGCCCAGACCGGCCGCACGCGCGAGCGCGCTCACGAGTTCGCTGCGCACGCCCGCATCGGGATGGGTTTCCCGGCGCGAGAGGATATCGAAGGCGAAGGTGAGCAGGCCGTCGCCGGCGAGGATGGCCGTTGCCTCGTCGAATTTCTTGTGCGTGGTGGGCTGTCCGCGGCGCAGCGCGTCATCGTCCATGGCGGGCAGATCGTCAT
>JASHRY010000179.1 GCA_030037105.1 Xanthobacteraceae bacterium | reverse complement strand
GTGTAGATAGGCTCTCTTGGACGCTTATGCAAGGGAGCCTTTTATGCAAGACTTCGGCATGGCAGCGAGGCAATGCCTTTCTCCAGCGCCGAAGTCACCGCGGAGGCCAACGGTCGGTGACCAAATTCAAGGGAGCGAACGATGACGATGAACCAACCAAGCCCGCAAACCGATGCGGAGCAGATCGGGCGCGCCGTCGCCGGGGCGATTCACGCCCATTGGGTGCTGTTTCTGGTCGAAGGCATCATCGCCGTCATCCTCGGCATTGCGGCGATCGTGTTGCCGCCGGTCGCGACCATCGCCTTCACCATCATTATCGGCTGGCTGTTCCTGATCAGCGGCGTGGTCGGGTTGATCACGACCTTCTGGGCGCGGCACGCGCCGGGATTCTGGTGGTCGCTCATTTCGGCGCTCATCGCCATCGTCGCCGGCGTCGTGCTGCTCGCTTGGCCGATCAGCGGAACGCTGTCCCTGACGCTGGTGCTGATCGCCTTCTTCGTGGTCGATGGCATCGCCACGATCATGTACGCCATCGATCATCGCCGCCAGCTCTCGGGACGCTGGGGCTGGATGCTGGTGAGCGGCGTCATTGACCTCATCCTCGCCGCCATCATCTTCGCCGGCTTGCCGGGAACGGCGTTCTGGGCGCTCGGCCTGTTGGTCGGGATCAATCTGCTGTTCGGCGGCGTGGCGCTGATCGCGATGGCGCTCGCGGCGCGGCATCCTGCAACCGCCTGAGCGGCGCGTCATTGCGAGCGGTGAAGCAATCCCTCGCTCCGGTCACTCCGCCGGCAGCGGTTGCGGCACCCGTGCCTTTTCCACGCCGTTGACAATAAATGCGATCGCAATGACCGCAACCAGGAAACCCAGCGCCACCGCCGCGGTCACGCCGAGCACGAGACCGAATCCGCCGCGGCCGTACAACAGCGCGATCAGCGAGACCGCAACTCCGGAGATCATGAAGGTCAGGAAGTAGCGCACCGCGTAGACGCGGCTGCGCCAGGCATCGGCGGTATAGCGGGCGATGACCAGGTCGTTCACCGTGATCTGGGCGTAGATGGCCGCCATGGTGAAGGCGAGCGCGATTAACAGTTCGACGCCGCTCGCATGGGCCGCCCACACCACGCCGGTAAATTGCATGATGGCGGCCGCCGCGAACAGGATGTGCACGGGGAAGCGTTCCACCAGGCGGCCGATCGTGATTTGGGCAACCGCGCCGCACAGGAAGATCGCAGTCGTCAGGCCGCCGACGGCGAGAAGCGGGATGTCGCCGCCGACACGTTCATCGACGATCTTCGGCAATGAGACCGACAAAATGTTGAACACCAGCCCGGCGGACAGCGCGATCACGACGAAGAGGCCGAACATCGTCGCGGCGACGGCCACGGGTAGGGCCACGTCGGGAGCGCCGCTGCGCGCGGCCCCGTGTCGCGCCTCGTCGGGGACGAGCCGAAGATAGACCGCCCCGGTGGCGATGCAGACCAGAGCCGGCACGAAAAAAGCGCCACGCCACGACAGTGCCGCGGTGAGAAGCGCGGTGACGCCGGCCGCAAGCGAGACGCCGAGGTTGCCGCATACGCCGTTGAACGCCAGCGAGCGTCCGCGCTGGGTGGCGCTCTCGATGATCATCGCGGTGCCCACCGGATGGTAAATGGCCGCGAACACGCCGAGCGCGAACAAGGCCGCGGCCAGCGCGGAAAGCGAGGGCGCGAGCGCCGCGCCAAGGAGCGACAGGCCGCAGCCGATATAAAAGGCCGCCATCATATTGCGCCGGCTCCAGCGGTCGGCAAGCCAGCCCGCCGGCAGCGAGAACAGCCCGAATGCGACAAAGGACGCGGTGCTCAGCGCGATCAGCGTCGCGTAGGAACGGCCGTAAGCGGCTTGCAGCTCGATGACCACCGTCGGATAGATCAAGATCACGAAGTGATCGAGCGCGTGGGCCCAGTTGAGGAAGCCGATCGCAAGCCGCCGGCGCGAAGGGTCGGCGGGCCGGGCGGAAGGAAATCGGTTCGAGGTCGAAAGGTATGCGCTCATTGATCGATCCCGGATCGCAGCGAACATATAGCGCGCCGTTCCGCCCGGGCTACGCTGATTGCGCAGGGCAGGCCGGCTGCGGGCTCGCGGCGCGCAATGCAACCTCAAAGCTTGCTGGACAAAAGTTAAACCTGTAGGTATCGCAATGACGCGGCGGGGGCGTTGAGGCGCGACCGGGGTAGAGCGACCTTCCGTGCTTGCGTTGCGGGGTTTCGGGGCAGCCATTGCCGCCGCGATGATGGTTTTGTGTGCTGCCGGTCCGGCCGGAGCCGGCGGTGCGAACGATCCTTCCTTTCTTTTGTTCGCCGGCACCGACATGTGGCGCGACGGCGCATTCCTTTATGGCGGGCTGTTATGGTCGCCCGCCGGGCTCGATGCGAACGGCTTCACCCTCAAGGCCCTGCTCAGCGGCGGCGACTATATCTATCCGTCGGCCGGATTACGCATGGACGTCGAGGGCATCCTGCTGTCCGCCGCCGCTTTGCCAGGCTGGCGCTTCACCTACGAGGGCGTCTCGATTGGCGTGTATGCCGGCCCGCTGGCGCAAGATTACCGGCTCACGCCGGACGATCCCGCTAGCCGCCTGCGCGGACCTTATGTCGGCGGGCAATTCGCGTTCGATGTTTGGTACGAGCCGAGCCCTGCCACCATGGTCGCGCTCAACGGCGCGCTCGCATCCATCGGACCGAGCGGATCGCTGCGCGGCGCTTCCGGCGTTCGCGTGTTTGATGCGCTGTTCGTCGGGCCCGAGATGCAAGGCATCTGGTGCGTCGACTACCAGGAGCTGCGGCTCGGTGCGCATGTGACCGGCTGGCGCGTCGATGCGCTCGAATTGTCAGGCGGCGGCGGCTGGGCCGTGGATTCCGAGCGTCGTTCCGGTCCCTATGTGCGCCTCGGCTTCAGCGCGCGGTACTGAACGGCGCTCGTGCCGGCGCGCGCCGGGAGAAAGCGCTCGCAACGCGCCGCGACGCTTTCCCGAAACATCGATTTGACGACAGTTTGCCGATCACTATTCAAATAAATAAACGGCTTGCGCCAGGCCGACGGCGAAACGCCGCGCAAGGCAGGCGAAGATCGTACTTTCGTTCACGGCTCATTCTCGTCTCTAAAGGTTTGTGGAGCCGCCGAACCGGCTCCCTTCGTCCGCGTCATATAAAGCGGCCGCGGCCGGCCCCATCCGCGCGTCGCAAACAGGTTTTCACATGCGTCGAGGACGGCGGCCAAGGCGGGCCGCTTCGTCAGCTCGTGCGGCGCCAATTGACCGCGCAAGTCGACGGCTATGGCGGCGAGGCGCAGTATTGCGAGTTCGGTGAACATCGCCCCGGAGGTTGCGCGTCTTTGTTCGTTGTTTGCCATGGTGCCACCCGATCATATCTGCTACGTTGCGCCCGACGTTCCCTCACCCCGCTGAGGACTCCCGATGGGTGATTTTGCTGCCAACCTGGACGAGATTTGCGCGGCACTGGAGGCCGTGGACTATCGGGCGCCGGAACAGTTCGCTGCTTCCACAGTGGAGATCGGCAAGAAGACCGCGCTGGCGATGGCCAATGAGATGCTTGCGCTTGCTCGCTCCGGTGCCGCGGATGTGGAAGTCATGGCCGTCTTCCCGTTCACTTTGGCTTTCCTCGTCAATGTGTTTGTCTATTGCGCGGAAGCGCGCGGCAACGCGATTGTCGTTGACGAGATTCTCGATGCCGCCAGGACGATCGCGCATAACCTCGGCGGCGCCGAGCTGGTGCCCGCCGGCAAGAAGCCGTCTTTGAGCTGCAATTGACCGCACGGTAAAACTCACGCCACCGCTGGAATTAGTTCCGGGAGCCAGTAGAACGGGCGCGCGGTGCCGTTCCAGACCAGCACCGACCCGGGAACGGATCGTTTCAGGCAGGTCTCGATCCACGCCGCTTCCGTCACGTCTTTTGTGACGGCAATGCAGTTGAGGCCGTTAATGTCCTGGGGCAGGCCGAGCGGCTGCAATTTCCAGCCGAGGCTTTGAAACCGCGGCACCCACCAGGTTTCAAAGACAACGCGTATTTTGCTGAGCCGCAGCGCCAGTGCAAATTCCATCGTTCCCGCGAGCAAAAGGGATTCGACGCTGGGATGCGCGTAGCGACCGCGTTTCTCCTTGGCTACCCAGAGTCGCGTGGTCTCAAACACGTCCGGCGATCGAACGAGCGGAACGAGCGACAGGTGGGGAAAAATTTCGCTGATGAGGGTCGGCCCGGTCGAGGGATTGAATCGGTGGCCGCCGACGACTTGCTGGTGCTCGATGGCAAGGAGATGCACGGCCTCTTTTGTGTCGAATTGATCGATCTCGCGGCCGTCGGGGCGGTCGAGGTCCTTCCAGCCGCGTTCGAGAACGTAGACCCGGTAACGGCCTCTAAAATATTGCTCCAACTGCGCCGCGTAGAGGTGGGCGTTGTCGTTGCGAACCACGTGTATTCCGATCATCGTTCCTCCGCGCATCAACCGGATGGAACGATGAACTCGGGATCGACCGGGCCGATATTGCCGGAACCGGCAATTTACAAACCGGCGCGTGCGGTCGTGCCCTGCGCCCCGGCGCGGATAGTTGAGACTATTATCCTAGAGGCCGCAGAGCGATTAGCCGCGCTTTGCGCAGAGCGCGTATCGTCGGCTACAAGCCGTGGTCTGAGATGAAGATCGGCAAATCGAATCCGTTCTGCGCAAGAGAGCGACTCGATCCAAGCGCCGCTCTTAACTGCTAAGTATTCATTGGGACATCGCACAATCGCTCGTCTGTCCCATTTCCTATGATCCGACTCTAACCGGCGTTGCGCCCACGCACCGATTCGACGACTGCCTCAGCTATCTGACGGGTTGTTGCTGTTCCGCCAAGGTCCGGTGTATGCAGTGAACGATTTGCGGTGGCGTCTTCTATCGCGGACATAAGGCGATGCGCAGCTGCCGTTTCCCCCAAATGTTCGAGCATCATTACTCCGCTCCAGAGCGCTCCAATCGGATTCGCTATCCTCTTGCCGACTATCTCGAATGCCGAGCCGTGGATTGGCTCGAACATCGAAGGGAACCGGCGCTGAGGGTTTAGATTAGCCGTTGGGGCAAGGCCGATAGAACCACAAAGGGCAGCCGCGAGGTCAGAAAGAATATCCGCATGAAGGTTGCTGGCGACGATCGTGTCGAGAGTGTCGGGATGCAAAACCATTCGAACGGTCATCGCATCGACAAGCATGCGGTCCCACGAAACGTCCAGATATTCGGCCGAAACTTCTTGCGCCACCTCATCCCAAAGTACAAACCCGAACCGCTGTGCGTTAGACTTTGTGACAACCGTTAATAGTTTGCGCGGGCGTGACCTTGCCATTTCAAAGGCAAAGCGCATGATCCTCCGGATAGCGGCGCGCGTAAACACGGCAACCTCGGTGGCGACCTCCTCCGAGAACCCAATGTGGGAGCGTCCTCCCTGCCCGGAATACTCTCCTTCAGAATTCTCGCGAATTATCACCCAATCGATATTTTGCCCTTGTTCGGTCCTCAGTGGCCCTTGAATTCCCCTCAGAGTACGCGCCGGGCGGACGTTGGCGTATTGATCTAACGACTGGCATATGGCCAATCGGAGACCCCAAAGCGTAACGTGGTCCGGCAGGTCTCGAGAGCCGGCAGCCCCGAAAAGTATGGCGTCAAATTGCTTCAATCTTTCGATGCCGTCTGCTGGCATCAACGTCCCGAATTTCTTGTAGCGTTCGGAGCCCCAGTCGAATTTGGCAACGTTGAGAGCGAAGCCTCCGTCGCTTTCCGCGCATACCAAGAGCGCTTCAACGGCTGCCGCGGCGACTTCCTGTCCTATTCCATCGCCAGGGATGACGGCAATATTGTAACCGCGCACCCTACGCTCCGTTACCACGCTCAAGCGGTCTGCGCAGCAACCAGATGGTTACGTATCGCTTCTATGCCGCGCATCGTCAGGAAAATGCGTTTTTCGTCCATTGGCAAGGCTTGCGACGAAAACTTGGCGACGACGATTTTGTTGTTTCTGTCGACGAAAACATTTTGTCCGAATACGCCTACTCCAAACATCATAGGCGCGGCGCCCCGCAATACGTACCACTTGCTGCGATAGTGGATCGCCATTTTTGGAAAGTATTTGATGAAGTCACCGTCGTTCCAGGCGTTCGGATCACCGTTTCTGAGAATGTCTTCGATCCAACTAAGAGGCATGATCTGCTTTCCGCCAAATGCGCCTCCTTCGGCCAGCAACAGGCCGAGCCGGGCAAGATCGCGGGTCGTTGCGCAAAACCCTCCCGCACACCGCGGCGCGCCCAACCGGTCAACGGTTATGTAGGCGCTTCGGCCGGCGCCCATGGGGCGCCACAAAAGCTCGCTGACAAGATCGGCATACCGTACGCCTGTCGCGCGTTCGATCACCCAGCCCATCAAATCCGTGTTGGGCGATACATAATGAAAACGACCACCATGCCTTCCGTCTGTGTCGACAAGACGGCGAAAGAAGGTTCGCAAATCGCTCGGACTCTCGCCTGGAGCGAGCGGATCCCAATTCTGTGCTTTTCGGTACTCGATGATGGGACCGGCGTTGACAAGGTAATCCTCATCGAAAAAGACGCCCACCCGCATGTCCATCAGGTCGCGTAAGATCGCTCCGGCGTAAGCCGTCTTTTCGCATTCCGGAATCCAACGCGTAAGCGCCGCGCCCAGCTCCAGGGTGCCGCGCTGCACAAGAATGCCAACTATTAGTCCAAGAACGGATTTCGAGACAGACATGAGAATATGTGGTGTATCGCGCGTCATGCCATTGTCATAGAACTCATAAATGATTTTTCCATCTCGCAGCACAATGAAGCCGTCGGTGTCGGTCGCACGCAGAAACGACTCCAAATCGTAAGAGTTGTCATCCTCCTTTATCATCAATTCTCCAAAGTCATGCAGCGACCGCGGCAAGTCTCTTTCGAATTGCGGATCATTGGATATCTCCGCTGACGGCACAATCTCACAGACGTGCTTGAATGACCATTTGTTGAAAGGCGGTTTTCGCCAATTTCCCAAGGTAACCTGCAGTTCCGGTGGGGGTGGAAATCCTTCCATCAGAACGCGAGTTTCCATGATCGATACCTCCATGAATTCAAGATGTCAGGTATTGTTAGCAGCTTCCCTCGAGCTGTACGTCCTGGGACGCCCGCAAAAAGAAGCTCTCCAACGAAGCGCGAATGGCCCGTTCATTCAGCTCTTGCACGATGAAAACCAGACGAGAGGAGTGATCATCGTCGGGCCATTCATCAAGGTGAACCGGCGCATGGATGAAGTGCTGCACCACGTTGAGAGATACGGGGCCTTTGGTTCCAGGCACACCAAGGAATCCTTTAATACGCAGAATATTTCTTCCGTGCCGGTGAACGAGCAACGACAGCCAGACGGAAAATGGCGTCCAATCGACGGCGCGCGAAATTCGCATGGCAAAGCTGGCGATCGAGTGCCGATGACGGCTGTGCGCGCGGTCGTCGATATCCGACGGCGGTTCATTCCATAATTTTTCAGCAACTTCCAACAAGGAACGGGCCTTCCGGTTTCCCGATTTGCAATCGAATGAATCCTGACTAACCAGAAGCTCCCACAGATTGCCATTGCCCGGGGCACGGGAAATCGACGCCAACGGATTCAACTTGGATAGATTCCGCTCAAGCTTTTCGACTTGCAGCGCATTGCATAAGTCCGTCTTTGTGATGACTAGCCGATCGGCAGTTGCTGCTTGGCGGACGGCTTCCTCCTGGGTTCTTAGCTGCTCGACGCCGTTTCGACCATCGACCGTCGACACAAGGTTTGAAAGGCGCAGGTGGTTTCGAATCATGGGATCGATCGTTAGTGTCTGGACAAGCGGAACGGGATCTGCGAGCCCGGTCGTTTCGATTACGATGCGATCGAACGGCGGTATTTCTCCTTTGTCACGACTGTCGAGAAGTTCTCGAAGTCCGGACCGTAGTTCCGAACGGACCGTACAACACACGCACCCGTTCTGTAGAACGAGCGTGTTGCCTCTGACGGATTTGACCATCAGGTGATCGATGCTAATCTCCCCGAATTCGTTGATTAGAACCGCCGTGCGTCTTCCTTCATCGGCCCGAAGAAGACCTTGCAGCAACGTTGTTTTGCCGCTGCCAAGGAAACCTGCGAGGACGGTGACTGGAACCGCCGACACTTTACTCACCCATGCTCCGATGATCGCAACAAAGAGCCGTTGGGATCCAACGGATCAACTTTGCAACGGCCGAGTTCGTCGGCCGAGCGCCAGACATGCGCAAGGTCCGTCACCAACTTTGTAACCCCGGTGGGCCCGCACACGACGAGTTGACGGCCATGCTCCCTGAGCCGCACACCCGACTCTTCCAGTAGCATGTTAACGAGCGCCACACGGCGACGTCGCTCGGCCAGTCTCTTATGGGGCGCTTCTTGATCGTCCGTCGCGCTCTCGATCCAGTCAACACCGCCTCTTAAAATACCACATGCACTGCACATTGCCGCTGCCGCCTTGCTAAGCGTAGTGTTTAGCTATAGTCCGCTGGCACCTCCCAGCTTCTTATTGCTTCCGAACGGCACGCGCTTTCGAAAATCTTCCGCCATGGCGGCGAAAGTCATCATGCGCACGCCTGAATGCGCCATCATGTGATCGACAAGACGCTCCAGCATCATCAACACATGCGGCTTGCCGGCGCTGTCCGGGTGAATCGTGATCGGAAAGATCGCGTAATCGAAGTGCCGATAGACCCAATCGAACTGATCCTTCCAGATTTCCTCCAACTGACGGCCAGTAATCCATCCATGGCTGTTCGGGAATGCCTTCACGAACATGGTCGGCGGCGCGTCATCGAGGTGCCAACTCGCCGGCAATTCCACCAAATCGACTTCTTTGCCGGCCTTCCACGGCTTCATCCACTCGGACGCCTTCTTTTTGTAATCGATTTTCGTCCAAGTATCGTTCACCCGGAGATAATATGGATGGTAGTCATCCTCCATCATGCTGCTGTCGTACTTCATTCCTCTAGCCAGTAGTAGCTCAACGGTGTTCGGGCTAAGTTCCCACCATGGCGCCATGTATCCTACCGGCGCCTTGCCACTCATCGATTTGATGACCTCGTAGGTTCGATCCAGCACTTCTGCCTCTTGCTCACGACTCATGGCGAGAGGATTTTCATGCGTATAGCCATGAATGCCGATCTCGTGATCTGCTTGGATGATCATCTCAGCAGCACGGGGAAAGCTCTCCATCGAATGTCCGGTGACGCCCCAGGTCGTTCTGATCCCGTATCGTTTGAAGAATTCTATCAAACGCGGCACGCCGCGTTTGGCGCCGAATACACCACGGGAAATGTCGCAAGGTGAATCCTCGCCGCCGAATGATCCAAGCCACAGTGCGACTGCATCGAAGTGTGGATTAATGCAAACCTGAATGTCCTTCTGCGTTGCCATACCTTCCTCCATAGGTATTCCGCTATTCGCTAGCCGGGTCCCATCTTTGAGAGCTTTCCGGCGATTCTCGGTTTCGGCCGAGACGCGTCGCTACCACCGGCGCAAATGTCGTCGCGCTTGCCGAGATTGTGCTCAGATGAAAATAGCTCATAGAATTGGGGCCGGTGGTCGTCGGGATGAAATGATGATTGCTGGCGCAACAAAGGAGATAGCGCGGCTTCGCTGGTAATAAGCGAACCTCCAAGTGAGAGAAATTATTTGGCACGGTAACCATGCGCGGCAGCATTAATGAACCAGCGCGTACTGTCTGAAGGTGGGATGTACCGGCTGCCGACCTACCGCCGCGCCCATGATGGCTGATTCCGAAATAGCGTCTCCGGCTAACGTCTCAACGATAAGCCCGCGGTAGATCACCATAACTTGGTCACACAGATTCACCAGCTCCGGAATTTCCGTTGAGTAGAATAGGACAGCCCCACCGGCGTCGGCATATTGGCGAACAAGCTGATAGATTTCCGTTTTCGTGCCGACGTCGATGCCCCTGGTCGGATCGTATAGCAGTAGAACGCGACTATTTGTAAGTAGCCACTTGGCGACCGCGATCTTTTGTTGATTGCCACCGCTGAAATTCCGCACGGGACTCCAAAGAGCGCGTCTAGCTACGCTGAGTTCGTCAAGGACGTCTGTGACCAGCTTTTCTTCCAGGCGCGATCGAATAAGCCCAGCGTGCAAGAACTTCCGAAGCGAGGGCAAGCTTATATTTTCGCGCCCATCGAGATCTTGGAAGAGCGCCTCTGACTTGCGATCTTCAGGAAGCATCCCAATCCCGCAGGCTATTGCATCTGCTGGAGAGCGGAATCGGACGGGACGGCCCGCAACTCGAATTTCCCCAGTCGCAAAGCCGCTGACTCCGAATAACGTCATAAAAAGCTCGCGCTGCCCCATGCCATCCAGTCCTGCCAGGCCAAGCACCTCGCCTGATCGCAGCGAAAACGACACATCGCCGCCATGCACCGTGGCAAGATTCCGGCACGAGAGTACAGGTGCCGATGGGGCTTCCACGCGGCGCCGATCGGGCTTGGGAGGGAACGCACCACTGAGCGAACGCCCAATCATCAGTTCGATAATTTCGCTATCCGACAGGTCCGCCATCGAATAGGCACCGACAGTTCGACCATTGCGGAAAATTGTCAAAGCTGAACAAAACTCGCGCACTTCCGGCATGCGATGTGAGATCAACAAAATGGTGGTGCCAGCTCGTTTGAGCCGCTCAATGAGCTCACCGAGCCACTGGACGTCACGTTTTGATAATGACGCCGTCGGTTCATCCAACAAAAGAATGCGAGGCTTACGACTTATAGCGCGAGCAATTTCTATTTTCTGCCGAGACGGCAGGTCGAGGTGACGCACATCAGCGCGCGGATTGATGGTGTTGATGCCTAGCTGCTGCAACTGTACTCGAACCATATCTTCAAGTGCTTTTCCCCGTATCATTCGAAGTATATTAAGCGGCTCTTCCATGAGCAGGAAATTCTGGGCGACGGTGAGATCCTTTACTAATGAGATTTCCTGGAACGCGGTGCGGATTCCAAGTTCATTGGCAAAACGGGGCTCAAATCGAGTGAACTCGCGACCGAAAATAGAAACCGTTCCGGCGTTAGGCCTTACTAGGCCGTTGAGCACTTTGACGATGGTTGATTTGCCGGCGCCGTTTTCACCAAGTAGTGCGTGCACCTGCCCCTCGGCTACTTGCAAATGGGCGTCGTCCAACGCAGTCGTCGCACCGTAACGCACAGTCAGATTGCTGATGGAAATGGCGGGCGGTTGCATTTGCTTTCCCTTCGTCTTCCTCGCAGAGCTAGAGAAGACGTTACATACACGGCATTGATTCATTTAGCTTCAGGAACTGTGCCGTTCAAAGCCGAGCACAGGCTGAATTCAGGGACTTCGGGGCTCCATGCGCTATAAGGATCCCTAGTGACAAACGTTACCCCCTTCTGACAAGTCGCACGAACAGCGGGATTGGGTGCAGTCGGCGAAATAAGCCACGTAAGGGAGATGCCCGCCTTCATTTGGATCATTGCGTTTATTTGTCGTTGGTGCGCCGGATCACTGCGAAGAGATTGGATTTGGTGCGTGACTCGGTTCCCATATGCCGTGGTCTTGGCGGTGGCGCGCAGAAGGTTGCTTGATGCTTTCATCTAGTTATCGCCGTCACACTCAATGTTGACATGAGCATCACTTGATCCTGCTCCACGTGTGCTGCCGGAGCTGACAAGGCTGGTGCGACAGTGAGCGGGCCGCGGATACCTTCCAGGTGCCCTTCATTGCAGCAATCCTTTGCGTTTCCTGTCTCTTGAAGCGCTTACGGAAGTCGCTTCTATGGGTTGCATTTGACAAGAGTATGCGCTATAGATTGTAAACTGGTCAGGCCGGCTTGGCTAAATAGCAAGGCCCAGGATGTATTGGCCATTTTTGCTCGCATAATGAAATAAGTCAACAGAATCCGCTTTGACTAATTGCTTGCATGAAACTGGTCTGACCACTTGGGCACCGCGGGAGCTGGCATGCAAAATTGGCACTCACTTTCCAAAAAGATCGCGGCGCGTATCGAGGATATGATTGTCGTAAGTGACAATGCCCGACTACCTTCCCAGCGGGAACTTTCGTCGTTTTTCAAAGTGAGCAGGACGACCGTGCGAGAAGCACTTTCGTTCCTTGAAGCTTCAGGCAAGCTGCGCACCGAGCCTGGGCGACGAAGCTTTTGGGTCAGTTCTTCACCTACGATATCCCGCAGCGATTCTTCCTCCGTCACATTTCATGCCGATTCAAACGGCGAGCTTCCCTCGAAGAAGATATATCCGAAATCGGAGATTTCACGTTTTCGCTATTTAATCGAAGGTCAGTCGGGGCGGTTGGCTGCGATGCGGATTACGGATCCCGAGATTCGGCAACTTGAAGAAAACCTAAATATCTTCAAGGCGCAGACTCGAGCCATTGACCTTGAGGCAAGCGCACGTACGGATTTCGAATTTCATCAGCTAATTGTCGAGTTCTCTGGTGTTCGTCTGTTCCGTGATCTGCATTTGTATTTCCGCGACGTAATTATGCAGGCCGTGCAGATGTATCGCTCGCAATACACGCGAGCATGGGAGCCTGTCGTCGAACATGAGAAGATTCTTAGAGCGTTGAAAAGACGAGATCCAGATGAAGCGTTATATTACCTTCAATCCCATATCGTTCGGAGTGCTGATCGGCTTGGAATTGTAGATGCTCAGGAGAGCATTAGCTGATACTCGCTCTGACAGCTAGCGTCCGCCTAAAGCTGTATTCGGAACGCTGCGACTGTCAACAATGAGGCACGGTTTTTTCTTTTCAAGAAACAATTGGAGCGTCGCCAGTCGGCTTGCTTGCTTGCTGTAGGCATTATGTTCTCGTAAACATGTTGCAGCGATAATTTTCCGACTACAATTTAAAAGTGAAGGCAACCCATATGGTACCGCGGATTGAACAGATGACGCATCGCGGTGCGGCGCGATCGGCTGCCAAGGTCAATCGAGGGCGACAACAGACGGATTGGCGTCGAGCCATATCTGATCACACTGGCCGCGGACGCAGTGCCCTACACCCATTTCCGGCACGCCGGCGTGGAGTTCATCTATATGCTCAAGGGAAAGGTGCGCTACCGGCACGGCGACCGCACCTATTTGATGGAGGCCGGCGACGCTCTCT
>JASHRY010000178.1 GCA_030037105.1 Xanthobacteraceae bacterium | reverse complement strand
TGCCTGTGTGCGCGGTTTGACCCTCCTGTCGCCGGCCCAAGCCAGCCGGCAGACCGGACAGCGACAATTCCATTGCGGAAAACCGCCACCCGCCGCAGCACCGATCACGATGGCGGTCAGGCGCCCCATTCAGGGGAATCGCGGAGACTTAAGTTGCGGATTAAAACTCGGCCGGCAGGTAGCCGTTGATTTCGAGGCCGATGCAAATCTCGACGAGGGTCGGAGTGGTCCACGCCATGGTCATTTTCCTTTATCAATACGCGACGCCGTGGCACGGATTCCTTCGCTAGGAGTCCTCGTGCGCGCGGATACTTATCGCGCCCGAATGCATATAAGGTAAATCGAAGGGGCGCCGTCGACAAGGGGGATTTTATCTCGGTATCACAGCGTTTTCTCGGCGGCTTGCCCGGCTCTGCGGCCTTTGCCGACGGCGACGGCCGCGGGGCAGATTGCCACGCTCCCTTTTCACGACCATGGAAGCAGGGCATGGTGCTGCGACACTGTCGCGTCATGCCCGAAACCGGGTGGCTCGCTAGGGTGCATGAATCGATTAAGGTCGTACTGGGAGGAAACCATGGTTCATCATGTTACACGGCGCGGTTTGACCGGCGGGGTCGGCGCCGCCTTTCTCGCCGCCGCGCTTGCGGTGGCGTCTGCTCCCGCTTCCGCGCAAAGCAATGAACCGATCAAGATCGGGTTCGGCATGTCGCTCACCGGTCCTTTGGCGCCTAATGGCAAGCAGGCGCTGCTGGGAATGCAGATTTGGCAGGATGAGATCAACGCCAAGGGCGGGCTGCTCGGCCGCAAGGTCCAGCTCATTCACTACGATGACCAGTCCAACCCGGCGACGGTGCCGGGCATCTACACGAAGCTTCTCGACGTGGATAAGGTCGATCTCGTGGTCGGCGGCTACGCGACCAACATGAACGCGCCGGCCATCCCGGTCATCATTCAAAAGGGAAAGACCTATATCAGTCTGTTCGCACTCGACGTGAACAGCGAGTTCCATTACCCGAAATACTTCGCAATGTTGCCGGTTGGTCAGCACCCGCGGCAGGCGTTCACCGACGGATTCTTCCAGGTTGCGGCCGAGCAGAAGCCGAAGCCAAAAACCCTCGCACTGGCGGCGGAAGACGCCGAGTTCGCGCGCAATGCCTGCGAAGGCGCTCGCGAAAACGCGAAGACCTACGGCTTCCAGATCGTCTACGACAAGACTTATCCACCGCACACGACCGACTTCTCACCAATCGTCCGCGCGTTGCAAGCTGCAAACGCCGATCTCGTGATCGTGTGCTCCTATCCGCTGAGTTCGGTCGGCATTCTGCAGGCGGCCAACGAGTTGAACTTCGCGCCGAAGATGTTCGGGGGCGCCATGGTCGGATTGCAGGCGACCGTGTTCAAAGATCGGCTCAAGTCCAAGCTCAACGGCATCGTGAACTATGAGACCTGGGTGCCGTCGCCGAAGTTGATGGCGCCTGCGGCGGCCTTCTTCAAGAAATACCAGGAGCGCGCCAAGGGCCAGGGCGTCGATCCGCTCGGCTACTATCTCGGCGGTTGGGGCTATGCCTACCTCCAGGTGCTGGCGCAAGCCGTCGAAGGTACCAAGAGCCTCAACGACGACAAGCTCGCCGCGTACATGCACAGCCATGAATTCAAGACCATCATGGCCGATTTCAGCTATGGCGAGAACGGCGAATGGACGAAGCCGGGCATGCTGCAGGTGCAGTATCACGGCATTACCGATGCCGCGAACCTGGATACGTGGCGCGGCATGAGCTACCAGACCGTGGTCGCCCCCGCCGATCAGGCGACGGGTAAGGTCGTCTATCCTTACGCGGAGGCGAAGAAATAGGGCCCCGCGAGCGTGCTGCTCGGAATCCATAGCCTTCCCGGCTGTGGATTCCGGCGCTCGCCGCCGCACGGCCGCAATGACGTGATGGGTTTGGCGATGTCGTCATGAGCGGCACGCTCACGCTGCTTCCGACCTCGCTCGTCGGCTCTTACCCGCAACCGGAATGGCTGATCGACCGCGCCAAGCTGTCGCAACAGGTGCCGCGCGTGCGCGCCGACGAGCTCTGGTTGGTCGCGCCAGAAAAGCTCGAAGCGGCGCAGGACGACGCCACGATTCTGGCGATCCGCGATCAGGAGCGCGCCGGGCTCGACATCGTCACCGACGGCGAACAGCGGCGCGAAAGCTATTCCAACCGCTTCGCCACTGCGCTCGACGGCATCGATGTCGAAAATCCCGGCACGACGATCAGCCGCAACGGCAAGCCCATTCCGGTGCCGCGCATCGTCGGTCCGATCCGGCGCGCCCGCCCGATCGGATTGCGCGATCTCGAAGTGTTGCGGGCCAATACCGCGCGCGCGGTCAAGGCGACCGTGCCCGGCCCCTTCACCATGAGCAAGCAGGCCGAGGACGACTTTTACGGCGATGCCGAGGCCGTGGCGATGGATTATGCCGCCGCCGTCAATGCCGAGATCAAGGATCTGTTCGCCGCCGGCGCCGACGTCGTGCAGCTCGACGAACCGTGGATGCAGCAGCACCCGGACGATGCCCGCCGCTATGGTCTCAGAGTTCTCGATCGCGCGCTGCAAGGCGTGACCGGCACGGTCGCGGTGCATTTGTGCTTCGGTTACGCCGCCTTGGTGCGCGACAAGCCGTCGGGCTATTCGTTCCTGCCGGAGCTCGAAGGCAGCAAGGCGCAGCAAATATCGATCGAGGCGATACAACCCGGGCTCGACCTCGACGTCCTGCGGGCGCTGCCGTCGAAGACCATCATCCTCGGCGTGATCGACCTCGACAATATGGATGTCGAGACGCCGCAAATCGTCGCCCAGCGAATTCGTCGCGCGCTGCGCCGCGTGCCGCCGGAGCGATTGGCGATAGCGCCGGATTGCGGGATGAAGTATTTGCCGCGGCCGGTCGCGTTCGCGAAGATGCGGGCGATGGTCGAGGGCGCAGTGCTGGTGCGGCGCGGCATCGAAGGTCGATGACCTTCCAGCGAGGGCCTCATATCCGCGGCAAGCCCGCGTCCGTGCCGGGAATGGAGAGCCGCAGCGCGCGCAAGCCCCGCGCGATTGCTCCGCGCCAGGGGGACGGAATAAAGCCGGCGCGCGGCGCGAGTCCGGCGCTGCGCGTCTTCGCGGCCGACACGGAGGTATCGTAGGCGACGCGGCGAACGGTGACGGTTCGGCGCGCCAGATCGAGCACCATATAGCTCGCGCGCCGATCCGCGGCGCGCGGCTCGCCGATCGTTCCCGGATTGATCAGGTAGTGGGCGTCGTCCCGCAGCCGCACGTCGCCCTCCGGCCGCGGCGCCGCGCGATCGCCGCAAAGTTCATAGACCCCTGCCCGATGCGTGTGCCCGAACGCGCAAATCCGCGCCCCGGACGGGTCGGCCATGAGCGCCTTGAAGCTCAGCATCCGGCGCTCGTCATTGTCGAGCCTTACGCTCTCGCAACCGACCTCGGGGTGCAGCGCTCCGTGCACGGCGATGAGCCGGCCGTCGACGTTGGCCTTGAGCGGCAGATCGGCGAGGAAAGCGACCTCGTCCGGGCTCAAGCGCTGCCGCGTCCAGGCGACCGCGCGGGCGGCGGTGGTGCTGAAAGTCGCGGTCGTGATCTGTCCGCAGACGGCGCGATCATGGTTGCCGGCGACGCATAAGCAATTGGCGCGACGGATAAGCGCAATGCAGTCGCCGGGGTCTGTATTATAGCCGACGATGTCGCCGAGACAGACGATGCGATCGACCGATTGCGCGGCAATGTCCGCAAGCGTCGCTTGCAACGCCTCCACATTGGCGTGGATATCGGAGATGAGCGCGAGCTTCACGAGCCGACCCAAGTCGGCCGTTGGCCGCATTCCGCCGGTGCGCGACGGACGCGCCGCGCGATCAGGCGATGGATAACCGCGCGGAAGAGCGGCATCGGGTCGTCCCACGACAGCGCCGACTTCCGCTCGCAGCGGAAAGTCCACGACGCCCAGGCGGTCAGCCGGATACCGGCC
>JASHRY010000177.1 GCA_030037105.1 Xanthobacteraceae bacterium | reverse complement strand
GGCCGCTTTTTGCGGCGATCGCCGGCCGCGTCGTCGAAGCTGGCCCCGATCCGGCGGCCGCCGCGGCGATCAAGATCGCCAATAATTTCGTGCTCGGCTGCGCCATCGAAGCGATCGGCGAGAGCTTCGCCCTGGTGCGCAAGTACGGCGTCGTGCCCGAAGTCTTCTATGGCGTTTTGGCCGAGGGCCTGTTCGCCTGCTCCGCCTACAAGGTCTACGGCAAGCTGATCGCCGAGGAACGCTATCTGCCGGCCGGCCAGCGCGCCGTACTCGGCTTGAAGGATGCCAACCTCGCGCTTGCCGCCGCCGAGGCGGTCGGCGTCCCGCTGCCGAGCGGCAATGTCTGGCGCGACCGACTCGTCGGCGCCCTCGCCCACGGCGAAGGCGAACACGATTGGGCCGTGATGGCCCGCGATCAGGCCCGCGCCAGCGGGCTCTCGCGTTGACGAGCGGCATGTGTGACAAATCGATGCCGACACTGTCGCGCCGCAGCCTGCTCGCTCTGCTCGCGAGCGCGTACGGCTTGCGGCAGGTGGCGCGTGCGAGGTCCGCTATGGCCGAAGAAGACGCATTCCCCGCCGACTTCGTGTGGGGTGCTTCGACCTCGAGCTATCAGATCGAAGGGGCGGTCGATGCCGACGGGCGCGGCCAAAGCATCTGGGATGTTTTTTCCCACACGCCGGGGCGGATAAAGGGCGACGAGACCGGCGACGTCGCCTGCGACCACTATCATCGCTGGGCCGAGGACGTCCAATGGCTGGGGCGCGGCGGCTTCAACGCCTATCGTTTTTCGACGGCGTGGCCGCGCATCCTGCCGGCGGGAGCGGGCGCCGTCGAGCCGCGCGGGCTCGATTTCTATGATCGCCTGGTCGATGGATTGTTGGCCAACGGCGTGACGCCGTGGCTCTGCCTCTATCATTGGGACCTGCCGCTGGCCTTGCATGAGGAGGGTGGTTGGCTCAAGCGCGACATTGCGCAACAGTTCGCCGCGTATGCGCGCATCGTGGCGCGGCGCCTGGCGGACCGCGTCCGTCATTGGGCCATGTTCAACGAGCCCAACGTCCACGCGTTGTTCGGTTACGGTGTCGGCAGCCATGCGCCGGGCCTGACCGGCCTGCCCAATGTGCTGGCCGCGATCCATCACCAAAACCTGGCGCAGGGCCTCGCGCTGCAAGCATTGCGCGCCGAGCATTCCGGCCTGCGCCTCGGCACCGTGATCTCGTTGCAGCCGGTGCGGCCGTCCTCCGACGCGCCCGCGGATCACCGCGCGGCGCAGCGGTTCGATGCGTTCTGGAACGGCGCCTTCCTCGATCCACTGTTCAACGGCTTTTATCCGCCGACGATCGCCGATGAATTCTCGCCCCTGATCGCGGCCGGCGATGCTGCAACGATGCATCAGCCGGTCGATTTCCTCGGCGTCAATTATTATAGCCGCATGTACATCGCCGACGCTCCCGATAGCCTGCTCGGCGCGTGGTGGGGCGCGGTGCCGAAGGGCCTGCGCTTCACCGCCATGGGCTGGCCGATCACTCCGGACGGACTTTACGAGGAGCTTACGAAGCTACGCGGCCGCTATGGCAACCTGCAACTTTACGTGACCGAGAACGGCGCCTGCTTCTATGATCGCGTGGCGCCCGGCGGCACCGTGCGCGACGACGACCGCGTCGAATTCCTGCGCATGCACCTCGCCGCCGCGCGCCGCGCGCTTGCCGACGGCGTCAACCTGCGCGGCTATTTCGTCTGGTCGCTACTCGACAATTTCGAATGGACCGAAGGCTACAGCCGCCGGTTCGGCATCATCCATGTCGATTTCCAGACGCTCAAGCGCACGCCCAAGGAGTCGTTCGCATACCTCGCCGAGGTCATGGCGCGCCGCGGTTGAACGGCGCTTGGGTCAATGCCGACTGCGTGCGGCGGCGCTGATGGCGTTGAGCATCGTCGCGCGGTCTGTCTTGAGAACGCCGCGCACCGACGGCTGCGTGCCGATCTTTCCCATTTCTCGCTGGCGCTTGACCGTGGCCTGCGTCATCAGCGGTTCGATGCCGAGTTCGCGCAGCGTTGCGGCGACCTCTTCCATTTCGGCGGCGCGCCGCTCGCCGTGGATCGCCATGCGTTCGAGATTGTAGGAAATCATTTTCGACCAATCGAGGCCGGGATAATTGTTCGCGAGCGAGGTCGCGACCTGATCCACCAAGCCGGCGCGCGCCGCGGCCAGGAAGCATTCCAGCGTCAGCGCTTCGATCCCCTTGGTCATCACGCTGCGCACCATCTTGATCGCCGCCGCCGCGCCGATTTCCGTTCCGACGACGGCGACGCGCATGCCGAGCGCGGTGAGCGTCGGCGCGACCGCCTCGGCATGCGGGCCGGCAAGCAGCATCGGCGTCTGGTGCCGCGCCGGATGAATGGGCGCAATCACGGCGACGTCGACATAGCGGACGGCGGCGCCAAGCAGTTTCGCCGTCTCCTGCTTGCGGCCGGGCGAGACCGAATTGATGTCGAGCAGAAACGGCTTGCCGGCAAGATGCGGCTTGATCGATCGCGCGGCTTCAAGGCTCGAGGCCGCGGTGACGGCGGAGACGACGATGTCCGCTTCGCGCACCGCCGCTGCGGCGGAGGCAGCGCAGCGCACGCCGATGGCATCACCGGCTCGCCGCAGCGTTTTCCCGCTCGGTTGCGGAAACAGAATGTCCCAGGCCGCCATCCGCTCCACGCCGGCTTCGCACAGCCCCGAGGCTATGGCCTGGCCGGCTTCGCCAAAGCCGATGAAACAGAGCGCCGGCTTGTCGTCAGGCACGATCATTTCGTCGTCGTCGTTCCGGAGCCGAGCGCCGGTGGGAAATCCCGAAATCGATAACTCCGATCTATGCCGGATGACACCGGAGAGTCGCCCCCTATGGCAGTGGCTATGGATTCCGGACACGGGCCTTTCGCCGCCCCGGAATGACATTTTTCAGGGGGCTCCGCAATGTCTCTGCGACGCGCCAAGCCTCGTTTGATCTGCGCGGGTGACCGTGTAGCATAGGGGCCAAGAAGTAATTTGTTGCCGTCGGATACTCACATGAACCGAGCTTCCTGCCGCGATCGCCTCGAAGATGCGCTGTCCCGTATCGCGGAACCGGATGGCGAAGGCATGCGGGCGTGCCTCACGGTCTATTCCGAGGCGGCGCGGGCTGCGGCCGATGCGGCCGACGCACGCGCTGCTCACGGTGTTTCGCTCGGGCCGCTTGATGGCGCGATCATCAGCATCAAGGATTTGTTCGACGTCGCCGGCGAGCCGACGCGCGCCGGTTCGAAGGTTCTCGCCGAGGAGGCGGCGCCGGCAAGGGTCGATGCGGTGATCGTGCGTCGGCTGCGCGCCGCCGGCGCCGTGATCGTCGCCAAGACCAATATGACCGAATTCGCTTTTTCCGGCATCGGCGTCAATCCACACTTCGGCACACCCGGCAATCCGCACGACCGGGCGCGCGTGCCCGGCGGCTCTTCAGCAGGCGCCGGCGTTGCGGTGGCCGACGGCATGTGCGAGATCGCGATCGGGACCGATACCGGCGGCTCGGTGCGTATTCCGGCGGCCTTGTGCGGCATCGTCGGCTTCAAGCCGAGCCGGCGGCGCATTCCGACCGCGGGGGCGTTTCCGCTCAGCACCACGCTGGACTCGATCGGCGCGCTCGCCACGAACGTCGGCGATTGCGCCAAGGGCGACGCCGTCATGGCCGGCGAAGACTTCGTGCCGCTTGAGCCGGTCGAGCTTGCCGGCCATCGTTTCGGCATCGTCGACGGATTGCCGCTCGACAGATTGGACGACACCGTCGCCACGGCGTTCACGGCGGCGCTCGGGCGGCTGGAACAGGCCGGCGCCCGGCTCGCGCACGAAACCCTGGGGTATTTGGACGACATGCGAGAGGTCAATGCCAAGGGCGGCATTCCGCCGCCCGAGGCCTGCGCCATTCATCGCGACCGGCTCAAGCGCCGCGGTGCCAAGATCGACCCGAACGTGCGCGTGCGCATCGAACGCGGCTGTGCGGTTTCGGCGCCCGATTACATCGACATGCTGCACGCGCGGAAACGGCTCGCGCACGCTATGGATCAGCGGCTTGCCGCGCTCGATGCGCTCCTCATGCCGACGACGCCGATCGTCGCGCCGACCATGGCGGAGGTGGCGGACGCGAAAACCTTCGCCGCGCGCAATGCCATGCTCCTGCGCAATACCGCCATCGTCAATTTCTTCGACCTTTGCGCCATTTCGCTGCCGCTCAAGGCGTCGCTGCCGGTCGGGCTCATGATCGTCGCGCGCAACGGCCATGACCGCGAGCTCTTCCGTATTTCCACGGCGATTGCCGAGCTTCTTCGCACCTGAACGGTGTTGCCGCAGCCTGGCACGCCGCGTAGGATTTCATGAATTCACGGGAGGATCCGCCATGACTCGCATTTTGATGCCGGCCACTCGCCGCCGCGTGCTCGCCGGCGCAGCCGCAACCGCCGCCACCTTGGCCGCGCCCGCAATCCTGCGCGCCGCGGGCGGCGCGCTCAAGGTCGGCGTCCTCTTGCCGCGGTCGGGCCTGCAGGCCGGCATCGGCCAGGA
>JASHRY010000176.1 GCA_030037105.1 Xanthobacteraceae bacterium | reverse complement strand
TTCGATGATTGGAATGGTCCTCGTGACCCACGGCGATCTGGCGAAGGAGTTCCGCGCGGCGCTGGAACACGTCGTCGGCCCGCAGAAACAGATCGCCACCGTCTCCGTGGGCCCCGAGGACGACATGGAACAGCGCCGCAAGGAAATCTTGGCGGCCGTCAACCAAGTCGACGGCGGCGGCGGCGTCGTGATCCTGACCGATATGTTCGGCGGCACGCCGTCCAATCTGGCCATTTCGGTGATGAACGGCGGGCACGTCGAGGTGGTCGCCGGCATCAACTTGCCGATGCTCATCAAGCTTGCCTCGATCCGCGACGCGCTAAACCTCGAACAGGCTGTGCTGCAGGCGCAGGATGCCGGCCGCAAGTATATCTACGTCGCGAGTCGCGTGCTCAGCGGCAAATGAGCGAAAGCGCAACTTCGGGGAACGGAACGGCCTTGGATGACATGCTGGTGCGCGACTTCGAGATTCTCAACCGCCGCGGCCTGCACGCCCGTGCCACGGCGAAGCTCGTTCAATGCATCGAGAATTTTGCCGCCGAAGTGACGGTCAGCCGTTGCGGCGAAACGGTCGGGGGCACCTCGATCATGGGCATATTGACGCTCGGCGCCGGAGCAGGCTCGACAATCACGCTTACCGCGAAAGGCCGTGAAGCCGCCGAAGTGCTCGATGCGGTCGGCGCGCTCGTCGCCGAGCGATTCGGCGAAGACGATTGATGCGCCAGGCGCTGCATCGGCTGCATGTCGCAACGCAGGGCAAAGGGCTCGTCGAGATCACCGAGCCGATCCGCGCTTGGCTCGGTACGGAGGCGATCGCAACCGGGCTGCTCACCGTCTTCTGCCGGCACACCTCGGCTTCGCTGCTCATCCAGGAGAATGCCGATCCCGACGTGCGCAAGGATCTCGAAGCGTTCTTCGCGGAGCTCGCGCCGGAAGGGCGCGGACGCTACGTGCACGAGATCGAAGGGCCGGACGATATGCCGGCCCACATCCGCGCCGCGCTGACGCAGACGCAGCTTTCCATCCCGGTTGAGTCGGGGCGCCTGCAACTCGGCGCTTGGCAAGGCGTCTATCTCTTCGAGCACCGCCGCGCGCCGCATCGGCGCGAGATTGTACTGCATTTGATCGGAGAGTGATCTTTCCTTGAAGGGAAGGATTTGCCCCGCTCCTTTAGCGCTTCTTGTCGGCCCCGCCGCGCAGCAAATCCGGTCGGCGTGCCGCCGTGAGCGCTTGTGCCTGCGCCTTGCGCCAGGCGGCGATCTTGGCGTGATCGCCGGAGAGCAGAATTTCGGGGATCGCGCGGCCTTCGAATTCGCGCGGCTTCGTATAGTGCGGATATTCGAGAAGCCCGCCTTCGAAACTCTCCTCAGTGGCGGATTCCTCTTTGCCCATCACGCCGGGCAACAGGCGGACAGCCGCGTCGAGCAGCACCATGGCGGCGAGTTCGCCGCCCGACAGCACGTAATCGCCGATCGAGACTTCTTCCAAGCCGCGCGCGTCGATGACCCGTTCGTCCACGCCTTCGAAACGGCCGCAGACCACGATGACGCCCGGGCTGCGACTCAACTCCCGCACGCGCGCCTGCATAAGCGGCCGGCCGCGCGGGCTCATCAACAGCCGCGGGCGAGGATCGTCGGGGGCAAGCGCCGCGTCGAGGCTCGCGGCCAGCACGTCGGCGCGCAGTACCATGCCGGTACCGCCGCCGGCCGGTGGTTCGTCGACGCTGCGATGCCGGCCGAGGCCTTGTGCGCGGATGTCGACGGTTTCGAAATCCCACAGATTTCGGGCACGCGCATCGCCGGCGAGCGAAATGCCGAGCGGCCCCGGAAACATCTCGGGAAATAACGTGAAGACGGTCGCCCGCCACATGGCGCTAGCGGGACGGCGCCCGCGCCCCCGGCGCGGGCTGCGGGTCGAGATCGGATTCCAACGAGGATTCCGCCTCGATCTCGAGCGGCGGGAGAATGACGATTTCGCAGGTTTCGATATCGACGCGCGGCACGGCTTCTTTGGTGAACGGCACAAGCAGCGTCTCGCCGCCGTCGGCTGGTTCGACTTCCAAAATGTCGCCGCCGCCGAAATTCAGCACGCCGGTGACGCGGCCGATGCATTCGCCTGCCGGGCTGCGGGCCGCGAGCCCGATGAGATCGGCATGGTAGAATTCCTCTTTCGCCGTTGCCGGCAACGTGGCGCGCGCAACGTAGAGATCAACGCCGTTCAGCGCCTCGGCTTCATCGCGCGTGCCGATGCCGGCAAAGCGCACGACGAGGAGATCGTCCTTCAGCGGGCGCAGCGCGACGATCTCGAATTGGCGCGTGCCTTGCGCGTCGCTGAGCACACCATACGTAGCGATCGCTTTCGGATCCTCGGTAAACGATAAAAGCCGCACCTCGCCCGTAACGCCATGCGCCGCCCCGACTCGGCCGGCAAGCACGCGCTTTTCGGCAAGCGGCGGTGCCATATCCTTGGGCATCGCTTATGCCGCCGGTTCGGCCGGAGCCTCCGCGGGTTCCGGGCCCTTGGCGGCGGCCGCGGCGCGTTCCTGCGCCTTTTTCTTGGGCTGCGCCTTCTGTGGATTGTTGCGCGCCTCGCGCTTCAACGCGCCGAGCGTATCGAGCAGCCGCGCGACGCGGTCGGTCGGCTGCGCGCCTTTCGCCATCCAGACCTTCACCTTCTCGAGGTCGAGCACGAGCCGGCTGGCGGCATCCTTGGCTTTGAGTGGATCGAAAAAGCCGATCTTTTCGATAAAGCGCCCGTCGCGCGGCGCGTGCGAGTCGGCAACCACTACGCGAAAGAATGGCCGTTTCTTGGCGCCGCCGCGCGACAAACGAATTTTCAGAGACATGCTGCTTCCTTTCTAAGTCAGACTTTATCGTTCCGCGTCATGGCCGGGCTTGACCCGGCTATCCACCTGGTTCCGCCGCAGCGCCTCTTTGAAAGCAAGCCGCAACCGATCGGCGTGGATGGCCGGCACAAGGTCGGCCATGACGATGTGGACGTTGTGATCATTTCTTCTTCTCGAACGGATTGAAGCCGCCGAGACCCGACAATTTGCCGCCGCCAAGCCCGGGCAACCCGCCGGGCAATTTCGGTTTGTCGAAAAACCCGGCCGGCAGACCGGAGAGCGGCGCTTCGCCCGCGCCCTGCCCCATCTGCTTTTGCAGCGCCGCCATTTCCTCTGGGCTCGGCATCGGCATGCCGCCGCCAAGCCCGAATGCCGAGGCCATTTGCGACAGCGGCCCGCGTTTCGCGCTGCCCAATTGTTTCATCATATCGGCTATCTGACGGTGCTGCTTCAGGAGTCGGTTCACATCTTCGACGCGCGTGCCGGAGCCCGCCGCGACGCGTTTCTTGCGCGAGGCTTTGAGAAGTTCGGGATTGCGTCGCTCGACGGGCGTCATCGAGAGAATGATCGCGCGCTGGCGCTTCACCAAGCGATCGTCGATGTTCGCCGAGGCGAGCTGATCCTTCATCTTGGCGATGCCGGGCAGCATCCCCATGATGCCACCGAGCCCGCCGATCTTTTCGACTTGCGCAAGCTGGTCGGCGAGGTCTTCGAGATCGAATTTTCCCTTGCGCATTTTCGCCGCGATCTTCTGCGCCTTCTGCGCGTCGATCGTCTGCGCCGCCTTTTCGACCAGCGAGACGATGTCGCCCATGCCGAGAATGCGATTGGCGATGCGGTCGGGATGGAAATCTTCGAGCGCGTCCATCTTTTCGCCGACACCGAGCAGCTTGATCGGCTTGCCGGTGACGGCGCGCATCGACAGCGCTGCGCCGCCGCGCCCGTCGCCTTCGACGCGGGTGAGCACAATGCCGGTCAAACCGACGCGGTCGTCGAAATTCCTGGCAAGGTTCACGGCGTCCTGGCCGGTGAGGCTGTCGGCGACGAGCAGGATCTCGTGCGGCGACGAGGCTTGTTTGATCTCGGCCATTTCGGCCATCAGCGCTTCGTCAATGTGGATGCGGCCCGCCGTGTCGAGCAGCACCACGTCATAGCCTTGCAGCCGCGCCGCCTCTTCGGCGCGCCGCGCGATCTGCACCGGCGTCTGGCCGGCGATCACCGGCAGAGTCTCGACGCCGATTTGGCGGCCGAGCACCGCAAGCTGTTCCTGCGCGGCCGGCCGCTTCACGTCGAGTGAGGCCATGAGCACTTTGCGCTTCGCGCGCTCGGCGAGGCGCTTGGCGATCTTGGCGGTGGTCGTGGTTTTGCCGGCGCCCTGAAGGCCGACCATCATGATCGCCACCGGCGGCGGTGCATCGAGATCGATCGACTCAGCGTCCGAACCTAAGGTCTCGATCAGTACGTCGTTGACGATCTTCACGACCATCTGGCCTGGCGTAATCGACTTGACGACATCGGCACCGACCGCGCGCGCGCGCACCTTGTCGATGAAGGAGCGCACGACGTCGAGCGCGACGTCGGCTTCGAGCAGCGCGCGGCGCACTTCGCGCAGCGCGAGGTTCACGTCTTCTTCCGAAAGCGTGCCGCGCCGCGTCAGGCCGTCCAATATGTTGGAGAGCTTTTCCGAAAGCCCTTCGAACATGCGATCTATCCTTTAACTCGGAGCGAACCCTCTGCTGGAGGGAGAGAGTGCCGCCGAAGGCGGCGGGTGAGGGGTCACAATCCGCTCCAACTTGGGCAAGATCGTAACCCCTCATCCGGCCACTTTGCGGCCACCTTCGCCCTCTGGGAGAAGGTATGCGCAACACCAAACGCGCCCGGGGGCGCGACGCGCTGCCGGGCGATGACCGCCAGCCTCGAAGGCGGGTCGGCTGAAACAGAAACATCTCTTGCGAGAATGGCGGTCTTTTATGCTTCGACCGCCGGTGAGTCAATGAACGCCCTTCTCCCGCAAGCGGGAGAAGGATCGCCCTCATGCTGAGGAGCCGCCGCAGGCAGCATCTCGAAGCATGGCTTCACCCCCTCGCCTTCTCCATCATCTCCACAAATCTGCGGAACAGATAATGGCTGTCGCGCGGCCCCGGCGAGGCTTCGGGGTGATGCTGCACGGAGAAAGCCGGGCGGTCCTTGAGCGCGATGCCGCAGTTCGAGCCGTCGAACAGCGATTGATGCGTCTCCTCGGCGAATGCTGGCAGCGTGTCGCGATCGACCGAAAAGCCATGGTTCATCGACACGATCTCCACTTTATCGGTGGTGAAATCCATC
>JASHRY010000175.1 GCA_030037105.1 Xanthobacteraceae bacterium | reverse complement strand
AGAATGCCTCGCGCCTTCCCGGGCGCCATTTTTTGCAAATTCCCGGCCCGACGCCCGTTCCCGACCGCGTCCTGCGCGCCATCGATATGCCGCTCATCGATCAGCGCGGACCGGAATTCGCGAAGCTCGGCAAACGAGTGCTGGAAGCCATCAAGACCATCTTCAAGACCACGCAGCCGGTCATCATCTACACCGCGACCGGCACCGGCGCCTGGGAAGCCGCTCTGGTCAATACGCTGTCGCCCGGGGACCGGGTGCTGATGGTCAATACCGGCCAGTTTGCGGCGTTGTGGAAGACCATGGCCGATCGGCTCGGGCTGCGAGCCGAAGTCATCGCCACCGATTGGCGCGTCGGCGCCGATCCCGCGGCAATCGCGGACCATCTGCGCAAGGACAAGGCGCGCGAGATCAAGGCCGTCTGCGTGCTGCACAACGAGACCTCGACCGGCTGCCTGTCGCCGATCAGTGAAATCCGCAAGGCGATCGACGCCGCCGGCCATCCGGCGCTGTTCATGGTCGATACCATCTCCTCGCTCGCCTCGACCGACTACCGCCACGACGAATGGGGCGTCGATGTCAGTATCGGCGGCGCGCAGAAAGGTCTGATGCTGCCGCCGGGCATGTCGTTCAACGCGGTGAGCGCCAAGGCGCTGCACGCGTCGAAGACGGCGAAGCTGCCGCGATCGTTCCTTTCCTGGGACGACATGCTGACGATGAACAAGCAGGGTTTCTTTCCCTACACGCCGGCGACGCCGATGCTGTACGGCCTCGACACGTCGATCGCGATGCTGCACGAGGAGGGGCTCGACAACGTCTTTGCCCGCCACCACCGGCTTGCCGAGGCGACGCGCCGCGCGGTGCGCGCGTGGGGACTCGAAATCCTCTGCCGCGATCCGAAATATTATTCGCCGACCATCACGGCGGTGCTGCTGCCGGAGGGCCAAAACGCCGACGCTTTTCGCAGTCTCGCGCTCGCCACCTTCAACATTTCCTACGGCGCGAGCTTCGGCCCGTATGCCAAAAGATATTTCCGCATCGGCCATCTCGGCGACATCAACGACGCCACGCTCATCGGTGCGCTGGGGGCGACGGAAATGGCGCTCGCGCTCGCCGGCGTGCCGCACAAGAAGGGCGGCGTGCAGGCGGCGATGGATTACATCACCTCGGCGCAATCCGGCGCCGCCGTGCGGGCCGCGGCCGAATGACGGATCATGCCAGCGGCACCGCGGCCACCTGGTCCTTGAACGCCGGCCGCGCGGAGATCGCCGCGAACCAGCGTTCGACATGGCGCAGCGGCGGGCGCTCGGGCACGAGCGCCCGATAGCGATTGGCGATGACGGCGGCGGGAATGTCACCATAGGAGAAGCCGTCGCCGGCGACGTAGGCGGTCTTGGCCAATTGGCCGTCGAGGATGGTCATCGCCGCCGTCGTCTTCTTTTTCGATTCTTCGATCGCCGCGTGGTTGCGTTTTCCCGCCGGCGTGCGGATCAGGCCCCAGAAGCAATCGAATATCGCCGGCCCGAGAACGCTGAGCTGCCAGTCCATCCACGCGCCGGCCCGCGCCCGCACGCGCGGGTCGGCCGGTTCGAGCGCGGTCGCCCGGTGCTTGGCGGCGAGGTAACGCACGATCGAGTTCGATTCCCATAACAGGAAGCCGTCCTCCTCCTCGAGCGTCGGCACCAGTCCGTTCGGGTTCATGGCGAGGTAAGCGGGTTCGCGATTCTTGCCGAACGGTCCGCCGATATCGATGCGCTCGTGCGGCAGGCCGATCTCGCCGACTGCCCACATCACCTTCTGCACGTTCGCCGAGGTGTTCCGTCCCCAGATTTTGATCATGGATGGTCTCTCCCGGGATTCGCGCTTAGCTCTCCCCGCAAGCGGCAAGAGGGAGCGTCAATCGATCCGGCGCGCTTCCTCCGGCAGCATGATCGGGATGCCGTCGCGGATCGGGTAAGCGAGCTTGGCGGCGCGCGAGATCAGCTCCTGCTTCTCCGCGTCGTATTCGAGCGGACATTTGGTGAGCGGGCAGACCAGGATTTCCAGGAGCTTTGGATCGATGCTGTCGGCGGAATGGTCGGTTGACATGGCGGGCTCCGATGCGGCGTTGCTTTCTTATAGCAATTCAGCTTGGCGGTTTGTCATCCGTCTTCGTCCGTCACTGCAGCGACGTCTCGCCCGGCGTCTTGCTCTTGGCGAGCTCGATCTCGGTGATGGCGACCAGGATCTCGGCGCGGGTCTTCAAATCAGGCGCCTCCAGCATGGCCTGCTTCTCCGCCGTACCATAGGGTGACATCATCGCCAGCGCATTGACCAGCGCCTCGTTGGGGGCGTTCTCGATGCCTTCCCAATCGGCCTTGAGGTTGTTGGCCTTGAGGAAATCCGTGAGCGCGCGCAAAAGCGCGGCGCGGTTGACCTCGTCCTCGCCCTTGCGCGCGGTGAAGTCGTCGATGAACGGCCGATAGGTGACCCGGCACTGCCGGTACGGCGTGTCGGCGGCAAGTTCCTCCTCGATGCGGAAGCGAGCAATGCCGGTGAGCTGGATCAGATAACGACCGTCGCCGCTCTCGGCGAGCTGGGTGATCCGTCCCACGCAGCCCACCCGGAACAGATGCGGCCTGCTCTGGTCCGACCCGGTATGGACGGGATCGGGTTGGATCATGCCGATGAGACGCGACCCGCAGCGCAGCGCCTCGTCGATCATCGCCAGATAGCGCGGCTCGAAAATGTTGAGCGGCATCTGGCCGCGCGGCAGCAGCAATGCGCCCGGCAACGGGAAGACCGGAATGACGTCGGGCAGATCGTCAGGCCCCTTGTAGATCGCATTCATCGGCATGGAGCACTCCGCACGTCACACGCGGCCGAATGCACCCGTCACCTCCCGCACAGGCGAAGCCGAGACGAGAGACTACGCAAACAAGATCGAGGAGAGCCGCTTGCGGCCCTCGATCGTGGCCTCATCGGTCGGGCCCCATGCGTCAAAGAGCTGGACGAGTTGCTTGCGTGCACCGTCATCGTTCCATTTGCGGTCGCGCCGGACGATGCCGATCAGGTGGTCGAGCGCCTCCAGCCGGCGCCCCTTGCCGTTGAGCGCCAGAGCGAGATCGAAACGCGCCTGATGGTCGAGCGGATCGGCGGCGACCTTGCGTTCCAGCTCGGCGATCGGCCCGATCTTCTTCGCCTGCTCGGCCAGTTCCAATGCCGCCCGCGCCGCGGTGACGGAGGATTCGTTGCGTTTCGAATCCGGAACCAGGGCGAGCGTCTGCCGCGCCTGCTCGAGCGCGCCGGTCTCGACATAGCACCGCGCCAAGCCGGCGAGCGCATGGACGTTGCCGTTGTCCTCGGCGAGAAGCTGTGCGTAAAGGCTCGCTGCGCCGGCGGGATCACCGCCGGAAAGCGCCGCATCGGCGGCCTTGAGCAGATCCTTGGCCTCGCCGTTGATGCTTCCCTTGGTAAGGCGCTCGAGGAACGCCACGACTTGGCTTTCCGGCAGCGCCCCCATGAAGCCGTCGGCGGGCTGGCCGTTGACGAAGGCGATCACCGCCGGGATCGACTGGATCCCCATCTGGCCGGGAATGGCGGGATGGTCGTCGATATTCATCTTGACGAGCTTTACCTTGCCCTTGGCGGCGCGCACCGCCTTTTCCAGCACCGGCGTGAGCTGCTTGCACGGGCCGCACCAGGGCGCCCAGAAATCGACCAGCACCGGCTGGCGCTTGGATTCCTCGATGACATCCTTGACGAAGGTTTGCGTCGTCGTGTCCTTGACCGACGCGTCCGCGCCGGCGGCTTGGGCTTGCTGCAACATGTTCTTGAGTGCCTGGCCTTTGGGCCCCGATGGCCCCTGTCTGCTCTATTCGCCCGATTAATCTATTCGCTTGATTAAATGGTGAGAAGGAGGGCGAATGCAATCGCGGTTCAGACCATTGCGGCCGAAACCGCCTCGATCAGCGGCCGGTGGCCGGTGGCTTCGAGAAACTTGAGCAACCCCTCACGCGAGACCGTCGTTGTGCGGGTGTTGACCAAGGGATGAAAGTTGAGAGTGCGGTGCGCCATCATGGCGGTGTCGAGGACGACCGTCACCCGAAGGGCTTTATCGTTGATGACGGCGAACGGGGTCACCAAGCCCGGCTCGACGCCGAGGGTCTCGCGCATGAGGTCGGCCGAGCCGAAGGAGAATCGCCCGGAGGCACCGAGCAGGCGATGCAGCGATTTAAGCTCGATCGCCGCGTCCTCCTGCGCCACAACGAGGAAAACCGCCCCTTTCTTGTCGCGCAGGAACAAGTTCTTGGTGTGGCCGCCGGCGACCGCGCCGCGCCGCGTGCGCGCCTCCTCGACCGTGAACACCGGCGGGTGGCTGACGGTCCGGTGGACGATACCGAGGCTGTCCAAATAAGCAAACAGGTCGTCGGGCGAGGCGGGCATTGGCGGCGTCATAGGCTAAGGAGCGACGGTTGCAAAGCCGCGGGCTCTTTGGCATAGGTTGGCCGCGGGGCGCTTGCGGCGCTGCCGCCTACCCTCTTCGGACGCGGGTGTAGCTCAGGGGTAGAGCACAACCTTGCCAAGGTTGGGGTCGTGGGTTCGAATCCCATCGCCCGCTCCAACATCGCAATGTCCGGCCCGTGTCCGGCCCGGAGATCAATTACCTAGCTGGTTAGTTAACTCTCCCCGATTTTGCTTCGGGGAAGCGGCGGTGAATTTAAAACGGACGGCAGCGCTCTCTGACGCCACGCGAGGAACTTCGGAGGGAGCAATTTCAAAACTCGCATCCTCTACGAATCCAGAAAC
>JASHRY010000174.1 GCA_030037105.1 Xanthobacteraceae bacterium | reverse complement strand
AAGTCCGGCGTGGGCTGATAGCCGATATACAGATTGACGAGGCTGTAGGCCGGAGTCGGGTCGAATACGGGAACAAGCCCGGTATCGCCCTCCTCCAACGGGATTTGACTGAGCGGCTTCGCCGCGACCACCGTCCAGCGCACCGCGGCGGTCAATTTGCGGTTGAGAAAACGCGCGCCGACAAGGAGGCTGACTTGATCGGGCGGGATGGTGGCGAGCGGGCCGCCCTCGCTCAGATTCTCGCCTCTGAGGTGCTGACCGGCGACGGCGCCGAACCATTTGTCCGCGTCATACTTTATCTCGAACTCGGCTCCTTGGATGCGCGCCCGGCCGACATTCACGTATTGATAGCAATCGGTATAGAAGTACGGCGTGGTCAGGCATTGCGGCGGCGGCGTGACGGTGCCGGTCGGATCGAAGAAGACTTCCGTGAGATCGATATAATTGCTGATGTCGTTGTTGAAGACGTTGAACTTGGCGCGAATCCTGTCGCCCGCGGTGAAGACGTTGTCGTATTTGATATTCAGGCCGACCTCGGTCGTCTTGCCGACCTCCGGCAGGAGGTTCGGATTGGGCATGAAATAAAAGAGCTCGCCAGGATGATACCCCTCGATGAATGATTCGGTCACCGAGGGGGCGCGGTAGCCTTCGGCGTAGGTGAAATAGGGAGTGAGGCCCGCGATCGGCGTCACGCCGACGGTGGTCTTCGGCGAGAACCGATCGCCGGAATGGGAAACGCCGTCGCCGTTGAGGTTGTAGGCGTCGTAACGGATGGCATTGATCATCTCGAACCAGGTCGAGTAGTTGGTCCGCCATTCCAGGAAGCCGCCGTAAACGTTCCGGCGGCCGCCCGGCGTCAGCGGTGCGCCCGGATCGTTGCCGTCCATGACGTTGACGTCGTCGTCGACGAAATTGCCGCCATAGGTCACGGTTTGGCGAAACGGACCGGTGTCGAAGCGCGAGCTGTTGTGGGCGTCAAACCCGGCGGTATTGAGCAGAAAGCTGCTCGTGGTGCCGACCGGTCCGGTAAAGTCGATGCCGTCGGCCTCATAGGGGATGGTGACGGTCTGCCGCGCGAATGTCTGATTCCAGTAGGCGTTGCTCTGGAAATCGATCAGCGGGGTGTCGGGCCTCTTGAATGAATATTGCGCGTCGACGGTCTGGTTCTGAACGCTGGTGGCATAGACGCCTTCCTCCCCGGTCGTCTGCCCGAAATTGTAATCGTTGTTGTAGGTGATGGCTTCGAGCTTGATCTGCTGCCCATCGTCCGGTCGTGCGGTGAGTTTGACCATTCCGGATTCGGTTTCGTATCCGGTGTTGGGAACGATGTTGCCGTTGCCTTCCATATAATTCCCGCTGTCGCGGAAAACACCGCCGGCAAAAATATCGCCGGTGGGGCCGCGTGCGCCCATAAAGGTCGAGGCCAGCCATTGATCGCCGTTGGTGCCGAACATGCCGTGGCTTTCGACGGCGGCCATCTCCCCGGGCTGGAGGATGTCGTCGAGATCTTTGGTGCGGAACGAGGCCACTCCGCCGATCGCTCCGGACCCGTAAATGTTGGCGACCGGGCCGCGCACCACGTCGGCGCCGGCCAGAAGCTCCGGATCGACATAGAACAATCCGTTGGCGAAATGGCCGGAGCGCTGGAAATCCTGCGGCACGTCGTCGAGCAGAACCGCAACGCGCCCGAAGTCTTGGAGCCCGCGAATATTGATCGCTGACGCCGGATCGTCGCCGCGTTCGGAGAACCACACGCCCGGTATGCCGTAGAAGATGTCCGACAGCCGCGCCGGCGTGGACTGATTGATTTGATCCTGCCGCAGCACGCTCACGCCTGCGAGCGTATCGATGACCGGTTCCAGGGTTTTTGTCGCGACAGCCGTGGTCGGCTCGGGCGTCGCCGCCGTCTTCGCCGTCGCGGCATGGCGCCGGGCGGCGCGAACGCGCGGCCGCGCGTGCGTCGGCTTGGCCGCGGCATGATGCTTGTGCACCAGCGCTTCAACCTGCACCGGCGGCAGCGGTTGCTGTTGCGCCTGGGCATTCGTCTGTGCCGGCGCCGATGAATCGATGCCCCAGGCCGTCAATGCACCACACAAACCGCAAAAGATGAAAACGTACGCACGTCGCCCGCCGCAAGCCATAAGCCCTCCATCCCCATTCGCGGCCGGGGCTGGCGGGCTGCCGCACGAGGCGGGGCTTGCTGGCTGGGCCGGCCCGGCGCGTCGATGCCCGGGCGATATTGCTATCGTTAAGCAGTCGTATTATGGGTGTCAATACTGAGGCGACAAAGTTTAAATCGTCTCTAATGTAGTATCGAAGGCCGCGTATCCACTTTAAAAACATTATAAAGTAGGAGTATTACTTAACAATACCGAGCGAGGCGGCGGGGTGGAACGAGATGAATTCCGCGGGTGACAAAGAACAACGGCGCAATGGCGAAGAACGCGAGCGAATACCGAGGGGCATCGAGCGGCGTTTGACCCTCATCAACAATCGATTGGAGAGCCGGGACTTGTTCGTCGGCACGCGCGACATTGTCATTCTCCACGGCGCCGACGCGTATCACTTGCGGCTCACGGCGCAAAACAAGCTCATCCTCACGAAATGACGCGATCATGCGCGCGACGTCGGCACGAGCGACGCTGTTTCAGTTCGCCTTGTCCATCCTCCTCCTTTTCGCCGGCGCGCCCGGCCGCGATGCCGACGGCGCCGGTACGGACGCGGCGCCCAACTACGATACGAGCCGTATCGTATCGATCGGCGGCTCGATAACGGAGATACTGTACGCGCTCGGCATGCGGCAGAAGATCGTTGCGGTCGATACGACGAGCCTCTATCCGGCTAGCGCGCTGCGGGAAAAGCCGAATGTCGGCTATATGCGCCAGCTTTCGCCCGAAGGCGTGCTCGGATTGTCGCCGACACTGATCCTCGCGATCGACGGCTCGGGACCGAAGGAGACAATCGACGTCCTGAAACGGGCGAAGATTCCTTTCGTCGTCGTGCCCGACAGGTTCTCCGCCGAGGGCATCATCGACAAGATTCGCATGATCGCGGGCGATGTCGGCGCGCGCGAGCGCGGAGACTGTCTTGTCGGCATCGTTCGGCGCGACATGGCGGCGCTCGACGCCATACGCGCGCGGATTCGACAACGCGTCAAGGTCGCATTCGTTTTGTCGCTGGCCAACGGGCGGGCGATGATTTCGGGCCGCGACACGGCCGCCGACGGCATTATCAGAATGGCGGGAGCGGCCAACGCATTTGACGATTTTAAGGGCTACAAGTTCGTCGCCGCCGAAGCGATCATCGCGGCAAAACCCGATGCCGTCCTGGCGATGGCGCGGGGCGAGCATGCGCTGTCCGCCGACGCGGTGTTCTCTCAGCCCGCTTTGGCGATGACGCCCGCGGCCGCGCACAAGTCGCTCATATCGATGGACGGCCTTTATTTGCTCGGATTTGGACCGCGCACGGCGCGCGCGGCGCGCGACCTTGCCGGGCGGCTCTATCCGGGCATCGGCGGCGGCGACCTTCCCTCGGAGCGAAACTCCGGCCTTCATTCGTGCGACCAATGACGGACGCCGACGCCTTTCCGGAAAGAGTCGAACGGCGCGGCCCGCCTCGTCGTGCCGGCTGGCCTTGGGCGGTCGTGCTTGTTCTCGTCGCCGCCCTTGCCATTGTCGGAATCATATCGGCGTCCATCGGGGCGGCGCGGTTGTCGCTCGGCCGCGTCGTCATGGCGTTGTTCGCGACCGGCGGCGATTCGGCGCTGGCCGCCCGCGACCAGATGATCCTTTTGTCGATCAGGCTGCCGCGCATCGCCATGGCGGCGAGCGTCGGCGCCCTCCTGGCGGCGGCCGGAACGATCATGCAGGGCCTGTTCCGCAATCCGCTCGCCGATCCGGGGCTGGTCGGGGTGTCGGCCGGCGCCGGTCTTGCCGCCGCAGCCGTGATCGTTGTCGGCGACAAGGCGCTGCCGACCGCAATGGCGAACGCGCCGTTCCTGCTGCCGATCGCCGCCTTCTTGGGAGCGCTGGCGACCACCTCGGCGCTCTATCGCATCGCGACGTGGCAGGGCCGCACCTCGATCGCGACCATACTGCTGGCGGGCCTCGCCCTTGGCGCGCTCGCGGGCGCCGGCACCGGGCTTCTGGTCTTTCTCGCCGACGACCGGCAACTGCGCGACATCACATTTTGGATGTTGGGCTCGCTCGCCGGCGCGACCTGGCCGAAGACGGCGGCGATCGCGCCCGTCCTCGCCTTGTTTCTGCTTTCGATCGGCTTTGTCAGCCGCGGACTCGACCTGTTGGTGCTTGGGGAGTCGGAAGCCTTTCACATGGGAATCGCGGTCGAGCCGCTCAAACGGTTCCTGATCGTGCTGGTCGCGGCCATGGCGGGAGCGGCGGTGGCCGTTTCCGGCGTGATCGGCTTCGTCGGCATCATGGTGCCGCATTTGCTGCGGCTCGTTATCGGCACCGGCCACCGTTTGTTGTTGCCGGCATCGGCCTGCTGCGGCGCGATTCTCCTGCTCGCGGCCGACACTTGCGCGCGGACGATAACGGCGCCGGCGGAGCTGCCGATCGGCATCGTCACGGCGTTCATCGGCGCGCCGTTTTTCCTGTACCTGTTGTTGAAGCAGCGCGCGCTGCTTGTTTCATGAGCCCGATCTTCGAAGCCGCGTCGGTGTCGGTGCGGATGGGAACGAAGACGATTCTCGACGGCGTGAGCTTGTCGTTCGATCAAGGGCAGACCGTCGCGCTGGTCGGCCCCAACGGCGCCGGAAAATCGACGCTCCTGCGCGTGCTGTCCGGAGAACTCAAGCCGCAGTCCGGTCATGTGCGCCTGCACGGACGGGAATTGGCCTCGTACCCGCCGCGCCTGCTGGCGCTGCATCGCGCCGTGTTGTCGCAACGGGTCAATATCGCTTTTCCGTTCACCGTCGCCGATGTCGTGCGCATGGGCGCCGGCCGTCGGCGCGGCCCGCGGCTCGATGCGCTGGTCGAGGCCGCGCTTGCGGAACTCGATTTGATCGGCCTCGCCGATTGCGCGATCACCGCTTTGTCGGGCGGCGAGCAGCAGCGCGCGCATCTGGCCCGCGCCCTCGTGCAGCTCGCCTGCGGCCAGGACGGCCCAGGCTCCGGCATTCTCCTGCTCGATGAACCGGCCGCGGGCCTCGACCTGCGTCATCAGCTCGGCATGCTCGAATCCATGAGCCATCGGGCGGAACGCGGGGCGTTGGTCATCGCCATTCTTCACGATCTGAATCTGGCAGCTCTGTTTGCGGAACGTATCGTCGTCCTCGATCGCGGGCGGATCGATTGCGACGGTGCCCCGGAAGAAACCATCACCGCTGCGATGATCGAGCGCGTTTTCGGGATCGATACGGCGGTGAGCCGGCCTCCGGCACCCGGCACGCCGTTCGTCTTGCCGCAGGCCATGATTCCGCACATGCGCCGATCGTCCGCTCGACAGCCGCGCGCCTCTGAAAAAGGAGGCCCGCGAGAGGAAATGTAGCGGCGGCTTCGCCTCGACTTTTCCCCATCGCCCCGTTAAGCGGACCGAGGACGCAGTTCCCGGATCGTGATTGATGCAATCGGCAAGGGTCTTATCGGCCGAACGCTCCGTTGCGCCGGCGCGGGCGCCATGGCTGCTCGCCGGCCTCGTCTGTGCGCTCATCGCGGCGGCGGGCGGCGCCTCCCCGGCCCTGGCGGCGGAGAGGGCCGTGTCGCCGCCGCGCGCGGTCGTGGTGCCCGGATTCTGGGACCCGCGGCGCCGGCCGGAACGGCCCGACCTTTCGCGGCTGCAGATCGTCCGCTTCCTCACCGCGTCGGATTATCCGCCGTTCGACTATTTCGGCGCCGACGGCAATCTGACCGGATTCAATGTCGATCTGGCGCGGCGCATCTGCGACGAGATCAAGGTCAGTTGCACCATCCAGGTGCGCCCCTTCAACACCCTTCTCGATGCGCTCGACGACAATCGCGGCGACGCCGTGATCGCCTCGATCGCGCCGACGGCGGAGGCGCGCCGCCGCGCCGATTTCAGCGATCCCTACTACCGCACGCCGGCGCGCTTCGTGGCCCTTGCCGACAGTCCGATCCGCGAGGTGCTGCCGGAGCGGCTCGAAGGAAAGAAGATCGCCGTGATCGCCGGTACCGCGCACGAGGCCTACCTCAAGGCGATGTTCACCGAGGCCGAGGTGCGGCCCTATCCGTCCGCCGCGGCCGCGCGCGAGGCTTTGGTCCGCAAAGAGGTCGATCTTCTGTTCGGCGACGGCATCGCGCTGGCGTTCTGGCTCAACGGCAGCGATTCGCATGGTTGCTGCGCCTTCCGCGGCGGCCCGTTCCTGGAAAGCCGCTACTTCGGCGAGGGCATCGGCATCGCCGTCAAGCGCGGCAACGATCTCCTGCGCCAGGCGCTCAACTGGGCGCTGTTCCGGCTGTGGGAGAAGGGAAGCTTCACCGATCTGTGGCTGCGCTATTTCCCGATCAGTCCGTTCTGACCGATGATGTTTGACGCGGTGGCGGGCGCTTCCTACTGTCCGCGCGCGAAAGCATGAGCGATGACGACGGCCGAAATCCAAACTACTGCGCTGCGCGAACTCGCCGAGCAATCGCATGCCTGGCCGTTCGCGGAGGCGCGCAAGATCCTCGCGCGGCTGCAACGGCGGCCGAAGGACGAGGTGATCTTCGAGACCGGCTACGGTCCTTCGGGCCTGCCGCACATCGGCACCTTCGGCGAGGTCGCGCGCACCGCAATGGTGCGCCACGCCTTCCGCGTGCTCACCGACGATAAGGTCAGGAGCCGGCTGATCGCCTTCTCCGACGACATGGACGCGCTACGCAAGGTGCCCGACAACATCCCCGACAAGGAGATGGTGGCGCAACATCTCGGCAAGTCGCTGACCAGCGTGCCGGACCCGTTCGGCACGCACGCCAGCTTCGCCGCGCACAACAACGCGCGGCTGCGCGCGTTCCTCGACCACTTCGGTTTCGACTACGAGTTCATGTCGTCGACCGATTGCTATAGGTCGGGGCGTTTCGACGCGGTGCTGCTCAAGGTGCTCGCGCGCTTCGAACGGGTGATGGCGATCATGCTGCCGTCGCTGCGCGAGGAGCGGGCGCAATCCTATTCGCCGTTCCTGCCGATCTCGCCGGCGAGCGGAATCGTGCTGCAGGTGCCGGTCGTCGCCCACGACGCCAAGGCGGGCACGATCAGCTACGACGATCCCGACATCGGCGACCGCGTGACCACGCTCGTCACCGGCGGACGCTGCAAGCTGCAATGGAAGCCGGATTGGGCCATGCGCTGGGTCGCGCTCGGCGTCGATTACGAAATGGCCGGCAAGGACCTGATCGATTCGGTGAAGCTGTCGGGCGAAATCTGCCGCGCCCTCGGCGGATCGCCGCCCGAAGGGTTCATCTACGAGCTCTTTCTCGACGAGAACGGGCAGAAAATCTCGAAATCGAAAGGCAACGGCCTCACCATCGATGAGTGGCTGCGCTACGCGAGCCCCGAAAGCCTGTCGCTGTTCATGTATCGCGAGCCCAAGGCGGCCAAGCGGCTCTATTTCGACGTCATTCCCCGCCACGTCGACGAGTATCAGCAACTGCTCGACGCCTATGAGCGGCAAAGCGCGAAGGAGCGGCTCGCCAATCCGGTCTGGCACATTCACGACGGCGCGCCGCCGAAGGCCGACAATCCGGTGAGCTTCGCCATGCTCATTTCACTCGTCACCGCGTCGAACGCGGAGAATGCCGAGACCTTATGGGGCTTCATCGGCCGCTACCGGCCGGGGGTGACGCGGCAGACGCATCCGCATCTTGCAGCGCTCGTCGACTACGCCATCCACTATTTCCACGACTTCGTGCTGCCGGAAAAGAAATTCCGCGCGCCCAACGCGGCCGAGCGCTCGGCCCTCATCGACCTGCGCGATGCGCTGTCGCAATTGCGCCCCGACGCTGCGGCGCCGGCGATCCAGGACGTGGTCTACGAGGTCGGCCGGCGCGAGCCGTTCCTCGACCGGAGCGGCAGGATCAAGACCAAGGACGGCAAGCCCGGCGTCTCGCTCGACTGGTTCAACATGCTCTATCAGGTGCTGCTCGGCCAGGAGAAAGGCCCGCGCTTCGGCTCCTTCGTCGACGCCTACGGCGTCAAGAACACGATCGACATGATCGACGGCGCGCTCGCCCGCTCGGCGTGAATCCGTTTGTCCCCGCCGCCGCGCGCGGGAGGACAACGCAAGCCTATTGGCTCGCCCACAAGATCCGCGCGATCCACAGCACCTCGGCCGCCGCCAGCGTGCGGTCGGCATGCTCGGCATTGAGCGAGCGCAGCTCGATCGATTTCGCCGTCCGGCGCTTGAGCTCCTTCACCATCACCTCGCCGCTCCTCGTTCTGACCACGACGCGGTCGCCGCGCCTGATCGGAGCGGCCGGCGACACGACGATCACGTCGCCGTCGCGGTACGCCGGCTCCATGGACTGGCCGGACACTTCGAGCGCGTAGGCGTGCTCGTCGCTGACCGCCGGGAACGCGATCTCGTCCCAGCCTTCGCCGACCGGGAAGCCGCCGTCGTCGAAATAGCCGCCGGCGCCGGCCTCGGCAAAGCCGAGGAGCGGCACGGCGCGCGTCAGCGGGCCGTCGCCGGACTTGATCAGCTCGACGAAAATCTCGATCGGCGTCGCCGTCGCCGCCAGCGCCTTGGCGATCGATTCGGTCGAAGGCCAGCGCGCGCGGCCCTCCGGGGTCACGCGCTTCGACTTGTTGAATGTGGTCGGATCAAGTCCCGCGCGCCGCGCCAGCCCCGAAGCCGACAGACCGGCGCGCGCGGCGAGACGATCGATTCCCGACCAGATCTGCGCGTGGGTCAACATAGATATTCCTTTGCAGGCTCTCGGTTGCGAGAGCCGCCATGCTTAGATTCCTATGCCATACTAGGAATTTATTGGCTGTATGCTCAAGCCCCGGCGTGCGGTCATCCGACCGGGGATTGGACGCCGCCATTGCCAATGCGCGCAGCAGACGCGAACGTGCGCCGAAGAGGCGAAGGCCGGACGCGGACACCAGTGAGCACGATCTACAAGATCTGTGAGCAGGCTTTGTGGCGCGCGGCCGCAGCGGACGGGCTCTTTCTCGGAACGCCCGGCGACGAGCGCGACGGCTTCATCCATTTTTCGACCGCCGCGCAACTCGCCGAAACCGCGGCGCGGCATTTTACCGGGCCCGCGGATTTGGTGCTGGTGGCGGTCGACGCCGAGGCGATGGGCCAGGCGCTCATCTGGGAGCATTCGCGCGGCGGCGACCTCTTCCCGCACCTCTATGCCGCGCTGCCGCTGTCGGCGGTGCGATGGGCGCGGCCGCTGTCGCGCGGAGCGGACAGCCGCCTCGTGTTTCCGGAACTCGAGCCGTGATCGCGTTCTTCGAGCGACTGGCGCGGCCGCTTCTTTATGCGCTCGACCCGGAAGACGCCCATGCGCTCGCGATCTGGATGCTGAAATTCGCTCCGCTGCGGCCTTCCGCGCCCGACGACGGGCGGCTTGCCATGCGCGTCATCGGTCGCAATTTTCCCAATCCGATCGGCATCGCGGCCGGCTTCGACAAGAACGCCGAAGTCGCCGACGCGCTGTTGCGTCTGGGCTTCGGCTTTGTCGAAGTCGGCACCGTCACGCCGTTGCCGCAGCCGGGCAATCCGCGGCCGCGGCTGTTCCGCCTCGACGCCGACATGGGCGTGATCAACCGCCTCGGCTTCAATTCGCAAGGCGCCGACGCCGCGCTCGCGCGCCTTGCCGCGCGCGCCGCCGCCGGCGGTATCGTCGGCGTCAATGTCGGGGCGAACAAGGACGCCGCCGACCGCGTCGCCGATTATGTGCGCATGATCGAACGCTTCGCCGCGGTCGCGAGCTATATCGCGATCAACGTTTCCTCGCCCAACACGCCAGGCCTGCGCGATCTGCAGCAGGCCGCGCGGCTCGACGACCTCCTCGCCCGCGTGGTCGATGCGCGCGAGCGCGTGGCGCCGCGCGCGGGTCGAACGCCGGTGCTCCTGAAGATCGCGCCCGATCTCTCGCTCGCCGATCTCGACGACGTGGCCGGCATCGCGCGCGCGCGCCGGATCGACGGAATGATCGTCGGCAACACCACCTTGGCGCGGCCGGCGAATTTGCGCGAGACCGGGAAAGCCAAGGAAGCGGGCGGCTTGTCGGGGCGGCCGCTTTATCCTCTTGCCACCCGCATGCTGGCGGAAACCTATGTGCGGGTCGAGAATGCGTTGCCGCTGATCGGCGTCGGCGGTATCGATTCCGGCGCCGCCGCGCTTGCCAAATTTCGCGCCGGCGCGCGCCTGATCCAAATCTATTCCGGGCTTGTGTTCCGCGGCCTTGGGCTTGTTGCCGAAATCAAGGCTGCGCTCCTTGCCGCGCTGGAACGCGGCGGTCTGGAAAGCCTCACGGAGCTGATCGGCGCCGATGCTGCCGCGATCACCGCCGCGCCGTGGCCGCGGTGACGATGACGGCGGTCAAGGCCCGGTCGCATCATGCGGCATCAGCGCGGCGGCGCCGGGCGAGGGCGCGAGCACCGGCTGCAGCGCCGGCATGAGGCGGCGCCGCTCGCGCCGCGCCGGGATCGCGCGATAGACCTGTTTCGTCGCCTCGACGATATGGACGCCGGCGAACGGCGCCGAAAGCGTTGCACCGGTGCGTTCCCACGCCACCGCCGAGCGCAGGAACCACCCGCGCGCGATCGGCGGCACGTAAAGCGCCTCGCCCCATCCTGTCGGGGTGAAGAATGTCTCGCGCAAGAGGTGGGTGATCTGCGAGCGCGAATAGGGCCGGCCATAGCCGAACGGCGTCGTGTCCATGCGCGCCCACAGCCCGCGCCGGTTCGGGATCACGGCGAGCAATCGTCCGCCGCCGGCCAACACGCGCCACACTTCGCGCAGCAGCGCGGCCGGATCGGTCGAGTTTTCCAGCGCATGAACGAGGAGCACACGATCGACCGCCGAATCGGTCAGCGGCCAATCATCCTCCTCGACCAGCGCGGCGAGCGCCGGCCGCGACGAAGGCCAGCGCACCACGCCCTGCGGCGCCGGCATCAAGGCGAGACAGCGTTCCGCCTCCTCGCGGAACAGGCCGAGATAGGGCGTGGCGTAACCGACGCCCAGCACGCGCAACGAGCGCGTGTCGCTCCAGCGCGCGCGAATACCGCGGCCGATGAAGCGCCGCGCCACGGTACCCAATCGCTGGGCGTAGAAATTGCGCAAATCGACGACGTCCATGGCGGACAAAATAGCACGGATTTTGTCGTCATTCCGGGGCGCGCCGCCGCCATCGCGGCGCGAAGCGGCGCAACTACGGCCTGCAAACCTCTGGAGAAGGCCGATGATCCCCTGGTATCATCCGGACGGAAAGCAGATGGCCGCACAACTCAACCTTTTCCGCTGTCTCAGCGACAATTTCGGGGTCCTCCTGCACGACCCGCAAAGCGGCGCGACCGCCGCCATTGATGCGCCGGAGGCGGCGCCGGTCGAAGCGGCGCTCGCGGGAAGCGGCTGGCGGCTCACCGATATCCTGGTGACCCACCATCATGGCGATCACACCGGCGGCATTGCGGAATTGAAGCGGCGCCACGCATGCCGCGTCGTCGCGCCGCGCAAGGAGGCAGAGCGCGTCCCGCTCGTCGACGAAACGGTCGGCGCGGGCGACCAAGTGCGCGTCGGCGCGCTCGCCGGGCGGGTCATCGACACGCCGGGCCACACCGCCGGCCACGTCTCCTATTTTTTCGCCGCGGAGAAGCTTGCCTTTGTCGGCGACACGTTGTTCTCGATCGGCTGCGGCCGCGTCATCGAGGGCAATGCGGAGATGATGTGGCGGTCGCTCCTCAAGCTGCGCGATCTGCCCGACGATACGCGCTTCTATTGCGGCCACGAATATACCGCGGCCAACATTCGTTTCGCCAAGACCATCGAGCCGCACAACAAGGCGCTTGCCGCGCGCGCCGAGGAGGTGGCGCGTCTCCTCGCCGCCGGCAAGCCGACCATTCCGGCGACGATTGCGGCCGAAAAGGCGGCCAATCCGTTCCTGCGCGCCGATATTGCCGAGGTGGCACAATCGCTCGGCCTTGCCGGCAGCCCGGCCTGGCAAGTGTTCGCGGAGATGCGCGAACGCAAGAACCGGTTTTGAGATGCCGCTTGCCGCCCGCGAGGTGATCTGGCTCCTTGATCTCAGGCCGCATCCGGAGGGCGGCCATTTTCGCGAGACATTCCGCGATGCGCGCGCCGGGGAGGGCGGCCGCGCGGCATCGACCGCGATTTATTTTCTGCTCGCGCGCGGCGAGCGCTCGCACTGGCATCGCATCGACGCGGCCGAAATCTGGCATTGGTATGCCGGCGCGCCGCTCGAACTCGACATCGCGCCGGCCGACGGACGCCGTGAACGCGTGCTGCTCGGCTGCGATCTTGCTGCGGGCGAACGCCCGCAAGCCGTCGTGCCGGCTCACGCCTGGCAGGCGGCGCGGACACGCGGCGATTGGACGCTCCTCGGCTGCACCGTGGCGCCCGGCTTCGACGTCGCGCGTTTCGAATTGGCAGCGCCGGGCTGGGAGCCCGTCAATTAACGCGCGCAACTTTTGACCCCTTGCCTCGTATCCATGCCAAGCTTACGTCTGCATTATCCATCGGTCGAACCGCGCCCGAAGATAAAGGAGATTCTGCCGTGTCGCGCGCGCAGCAAGCTTCGAAGCGGAAGCGCATGAGCAGGGCCGTACCGCTGTTGGGGGCCGCCGGGTTGTCGTTGTCGCTGGCAGGCGGAGCATCCGCGGCGGCCGGCGGACCGGCGGATATGCCGACGCGCAACGCCGCGGTGAGTCACGAGATCACTCTCGCCGAAGAGGATATCTCGGACGTGAGCTTGGCGACGTTCTATATCGTCGATCAGGAAAACGCCGGGGCCCTCCGGCCGCGCCTACGACTTGCCAGGGGCTGCGGCTGCGCGGGCTGCGGCGGCTGCGCCACGGGGACCAATTACGGAGCCTCGACGCTCGGCAGCGATACCAACCCGCCGCACCATTCGATCAAGCCGGCGCACGGGCATCGGCACGCCGCTCGCCGCAGGCACGTTCCGAAAAATCAATAATGCCGCCGGCATAAGACGCAGGCGCGATGACATGCCGCCCTTGACGCCGGACGTGCGCCGGCGAAGGCGCCGCCGCGCCGGGCGTGAAAGTCAGGTGATATATTGCCCGCCGTTTGCGGTCAGCGTCGAGCCGGTGAGGAGACCGGCGTCGTCGGAGGCCAGGAAAACGACGCAGCGCGCGATCTCCTCCGGCTCGCCGAGCCGGCCGATGGGAATGGTCGGCAGGATGCTCTTTTCCAGCACGTCCTTCGGCACCGCCTGCACCATCTCGGTATTGATGTAGCCCGGGCAGATGGCATTGACCGTAATGCCCGAGCGCGCGCCTTCCTGCGCCAGCGCCTTGGTGAAGCCGATCTCGCCGGCCTTGGCGGCCGAGTAGTTGCATTGGCCGAACTGGCCCTTTTGCCCGTTGATCGACGAGATGTTGATGATTCGGCCGAACTTGCGCGCGCGCATGCCCTCGATCACCTGGCGCGTCACGTTGAACAGCGAGCCGAGATTGGTGTTGATCACGGTCGTCCACTGTTCCGGCTTCATGCGGTGAAGCTGGGCGTCGCGGGTGATG
>JASHRY010000173.1 GCA_030037105.1 Xanthobacteraceae bacterium | reverse complement strand
GAGCATGACATGATTGTCCGGCTGCAGGCTGTGTCCGCGGACATCGCCTCACTCGTGCAGTTCTCGGAAGGGTTGGTCAGCCGGGTGCAGCTTCTTCAGGATGCGGTCACTGGCATTATCAACATCGACCAGAACGACGTCATGAAAGTTCTTACGATCGCCTCGGTGGTCGGCATTCCGCCGGTGCTGGTCGTCGGCATCTACGGAATGAATTTCAAGAACATGCCGGAACTCAATTGGGCGTGGGGCTATCCCTACGCGCTCGCCTTGGTGGTCGTCACCGCGCTGTTGCCGCTCATATGGTTCAAGCTCAAGGACTGGATCTGACCGGCGCGACACATGGCGTCGTCTCGGCAAAAGATCATTTGCCGAGACGTGAGGACCTCGGTTTTGTCGGCGTGGTCGGTCGCCGGCTTATTCCGGCGCCGGCGAGGCGAGCGGCTTGTCCTTCTCGAGGACGTAGGTGATGGCCAACTTCACGGGCTTGTCGCCGTTACGTGCGCTGTGCGGGGTAAAGGGCGGGATCTGAAACCCGTCGCCGGCCTTGACGGCCCTGGTCGGCTCGCCCTTCACGGACAGTTCGAACGCACCTTCCAGACAATAAGCGGACTCGACTCCGGGATGCGTATGGCGCGCTACGGTGGCGCCGGGATCGAGGTCAACCGCGACCAGGAGGGTAACGTATTTGTCGCCGGGGAAATCGATCTTGTGCAGGACCGTTCGCTTGATCCCGCCGGCGGCCCGGGCTTCGGTCGCGCCGACCGTAGTGGCGGCAAAGCCTGCCGCGGCGCAGATCGCGCAGGCGCTGAATTCTCTTCGCGATAGCATGGGAACCTCCCTCGATAGACGGAAGAAGAAAGAGTACCAAGGCGAAGCCCGCAGGCATAGGGCGTTTGACCGCCGACGTCCGTCGAACAGCATCCGGCCGTGGCTGCCCACGACCGAATGCCTTTCACGGATTTCGCGGAGAGCCCGGCGCTCCTCGATTGGGATGACTTATCTTCGAGTCGCTCTAGCTTTTTGGCGGAGCATGATCTTCTCGGAAAACCGGTTTCCACTTTTCCGGAATGCCTCTAAAGCGGCCGATGCATTCGCCCGAGCAGCCATCCCACGCCCAGTGCGACGGCCACCGCCACATATGGTTGATGCTCGACCGTGTCGCGCAGCGCCTGCGCAAATGAGCCCGCCGTCGTTCGCGCCGCCCGGCTCGCCGTGTCGACGACGTCGGCGGCGCTTTCGCGGGCTTGCCCGTAGACGTCCTGAGCGGCGTCGGTCACCGCTTCGGCCACTCCGCTCGCTTGCTTTTTCGCGTCGCCGAGAACGCGGTTGAAATCGGCCGGCTTTGTCGAGGTGTGGGCCATGATGTTCCCCTGGCGCTGGCACGGGCGCTCGCGCGGGCGCGCGCACGCGATTGCTGATTGAAACGCGCCGCGACCGATCGGGTTCCCTGCGCTCCTGCGAGTTCTCCCGCAAGCGAGCGACGGACCAGCTGCGCCCAAAGCGGCCGGTCGCCGCGGGCGCGCGTCGCCCGCTCATTCCTCGCGGTAGACGCGTTCGCGGCGCTCGTGGCGTTCCTGGGCTTCGATCGAGAGCGTGGCGATCGGCCGCGCTTCCAGGCGCTTGAGCGAAATCGGCTCGCCCGTTTCCTCGCAATAGCCGTAGGTGCCGTCTTCGATGCGCTGCAGCGCAGCGTCGATCTTGGCGATCAGCTTGCGCTGGCGGTCGCGGGCGCGCAATTCGATCGTGCGGTCGGTTTCCGAGGAGGCGCGGTCGGCGAGGTCGGGATGGTTCTGGCTGTCGTCCTGGAGATGCTGCAACGTCTCCTTGGCTTCCTTGAGGATGTCTTCGCGCCAATTGAGCAGCTTCAAGCGGAAATATTCCCGCTGGCGCTCGTTCATGAACGGCTCCTTGTCCGAAGGCCGGTAGACTTTCTCCAGCGGCTGGATGCTCTTGCCGTTCCCGCTGGACGCGTCGTCGGATCGACCGTTCGTGCGCTTCAACGACCGCATGTCCTCTACTCCCCGCACGCGACTGCGCAAGGGCCCCCCGCGAGGCTGGCCTATATATCGGGCGTCCATGACGGTGACAATAACGAGGATGGAACCGGTTGCCGCCGGTGGCCGCCCGGTTGCGGCCAGGTGGCGCGACCCGCAGGTCGATCTCGCCGCGAACTTGAGTACCGGCCAGCAGGCCGCGATCGATCTTGCCTGAAACGGATATGCCGGCCTGCGGACAGAAATTGCCGGCTGCGGATGGCCTTCGGCTCGCGTGCGCGCGCGCCGAAGGCGCACTCTAATCACCACAGCGGCTTCATGGCGAAAGAATAGGTGGCGCCCACTCCGAAGGTGAATTGATTCGGCGAGCCGCGCTCGGTCACGAGCGGGGAATCGGCGGCCGAGCCGGTGAGCCGCTCATATTCCACGAAGGCGTGGGTCTCCCATTGCGGGCTCCAGAAATATTCCGCCTTGCCGCCGCCGCCATACGAATAGAATCCGCCGGTCGCGCTGTAGGCCGGCAACCCTGAGGCGACGGCCTGCGCCGCGCTGATGCTGAAATAAGGACTGACCGCCGGCGTCGTCTGCAAAGTCATCCGCGGTCCGGCGGAGAACCTGAATTGTCCGAGCGGCGCGATTGCGTCCAGGAACAGATCGCCGGTGACGCCGGTTTCGCCGCCAAAACCTTGACGGACCTCGCCGCGCAGCCGTAGCCACGGCACCGCCCAGAATTCGGCAAAGCCGCCGGCCTGCACCGCGTAATTGACGTTGCCCAACCCGTTCAGCTCGGGATAGGCGGACGCATTGCGCTGCCAAATGAGTTTCAGGGCGGGACCAAACTTGAACGCGCCGAAGTCAAAGGCCCTGAATCCGAAACTGTCGCGCTCGCCGAAAAAATCGGGCGGGGTTCCGGCCTTGCGAATGCCCAAAAGCGGGAGGCCGGTCACCATGGGTTCAGTGATCGGTGCGCCCGGCCAGGCTGGAACCAGACGGGCCTCGGCGCCGAGCGTCACGATCCAATCGGATGCGGGCACAGCCGGCGTGTCGGTCGACGGCGGCGGTGTCGGCACCGAGAGATCGGCGGCTGCGGCGATGCCGCGCATCGCTGCAAGAAACACGGCGATCGCCAATCCACGCGTCATTGACATCGAGAGAGCGCCCCCGCTCCGTTTCCGGAATCATCATACCGCAAAAATATTCAGAGAGTTAAATCGGATTGCATTTGGGACATTGGCCCGACATGGTTGTTGCCGATCCGTTCGTGACCATCGAAGCGCGCGGATTCAAAGCCCGGATGACCCCATTTGCTGCCATCCCGCAGCGTTCGGATCGCCGCGCCGACGCATGGCATCATCACGTTGGAGCGCGCTTACGCCGTTTGCGACGCCGCGGCGGTTTCGCGGCGGCGACGACGTCCGGCGACGTTTGCGTTTGCGACGGTATCTCCGCGTCGGCGGCCGGCGGAAGAGAGTCCGCGCCGTAAGGCGGGGGCAGAATGGGGTCAGGTACGCGCACAGCCGGCGCCGTCGTCGCCGGCGCAGCGGCGTCCTTGTCCGCCGTCAACGGGCGCGGCTGTTCGGACGCGAGCGCCGTTTCGGTCGCGCGCGCGCGACGACGCGCGATCTCGGCGGCGCGGGCACGGCGCTCGGCCTCGGCGTCGCGCAGCCGCTTGCTCCAATAATATATCTGCGTCACCACGCGGCCGAGAAGGCCGCCCGCCCAAACAAGCTCGAACGGCGTGAATTGCTTCCAGGTTTGATCGCCGTCGACGATCGCGCGGGCGATGAGGTTGCCGGCCATGGCCGTGGTATTGAGACCGTGGCCGCCAAAGCCGCTCGCCAACCATACGCCGCGATCGAGTTCGCCGATCTGCGGCATGCGGTGGACGGTATTGCCCAAGGTGCCGGACCAGGCGTGGTCAACGGCAACCGCGCCGAGCTGCGGGTAGGTCTTCCTGATGTCCGCGGTGAGCGCGCGCAGGTAGCGACGTGGATGGCGCGTCCAGGTCGTCGCCCGGCCCGACCACATCAGCCGATCGCCGCCGACGATGCGATAGTGATTGTCGGCAAGATCCGTGTCGCTGACCGCGCCGCGATAGCCGATCGCTTCGCCGAGGCGCGGGCCGAGCGGAGCGGTCGTGATCACATAGGTCGTGACCGGAATGAGCGTGGCGGCAAGCCGCGGCATCAGCGGCCTGATCTCTACGTTGCCGCAGAGCACGACGTGATTGGCGCGCAGCCGCGCCGTCGGCGTGGCGATGCGCTTGCGCACGCCCGCGGGGTCGATGGCGATGGCCGGCGTGTGCTCGAAGATGCGGGCGCCGGCGCGCTCGGCGGCGGCGGCGAGACCGAGCGCGTAATTGAGCGGGTGGATGTGAATCGCCCGCAGATAATGAATGGCGTGAAAGTAACGCTCGCTGCGCAACACCGCGCGCACGCGCTCGGTCGGCCATTCCTCGATCTCGCAGCCGACGTCGCCGAGGCGTTCGGCGAAGCGTCCGAACTCGTCGCTATTGTCGGTCTTGGAGACGTAGAGCCAGCCGTCCTGTGGATCGATGCCGGCCATGGCTTCGTTGCGGATGGTGTCGCGGACGTATTCGAGGCCTTGCTGCGACAGCGCCCACAAATCCTTGGCGCGCGGCAAGCCGACACGATCGATGAGGCTGTCGACCTCGGCGGCGAAGCCGGGCAGCACGAACCCGGTGTTCCGGCCCGAGGCGCCCGCCGCGATGCGGCCGGCTTCCAACAGCGCGACCGACCAGCCGCGCCGGGCCACTTCGCGCGCCGTCGTCAGGCCGGCAAGCCCGCCGCCGATCACGCAGACTTCGACGTCAAGGTCGACCGCGAGTTGCGGCCGCCGCGCCGCCGCCGCCATTGTCACCGCGTACCAGCTTTCGCCGTAAGCCGCGGTATCGCTCCAATCCATCGCTCGCTATTGTTCCGCGCCTGTGCCGGCGGACGGCCACCCATGCTAGACTTCCGGAGCCGAGAAAGCGACCTCGCCGCCAAGGCCGTGTCATGCGTCGTCTGCTGCTGTTGCGCCATGCCAAGACCGAGCGCCCGGAGCCCGGTACGCGCGACCGCGACCGTAAACTCACCAAGCGCGGTCGTAACGACGCGCCCGTCGTCGGCGCCTACATGGCGCGCCACGGCCTCGTCCCGGACCTCGCTCTCGTCTCGCCGGTGACGCGCGCGGAACAGACCTGGACGCTCGTTGCCGCGGCCTTTGCCAAGGCGCCGCGTCTCGTCAAAGATGAACGCATCTACAACGCCAGCGCCGAGAAGCTCCTCGGCATCATCCGCGAGACGCGCGACGCGCATGTGCTCCTCGTCATCGGCCACAATCCGGGCCTGCACGACCTCGCCGTGCGTTTGATCGCCTCCGGCGAGGTGGAGGCGCGGGAGCGCGTCACCGAAAAACTGCCGACGTCCGGCCTCGTCGTCATCGATCTTCCCCTCGACGACTGGTCGCGGCTGCATCCGAACGCCGGCCGGCTGGAGCGTTTCGTCAGTCCGCGCCTGATCGCCGCAACGACCGATTGACGCCGGCGACAACCGGGGCATTGCGGGCGCAGCGACGCGGCTGCACCAGCGTGCGCCTTGATCAAGATCAAGGCGTCGCGGAGGACACCGTAGTGAAAAGGACGCAGATATTGCATATTCAAGCAAGGCCGGGAGAACGCCGACCGGCGATGCCGGGTAAATCGGGAGCGGAGGAACTCATGAAGCCGACGAAAGAACAATTGCTGTGGATGTATGCCGCCATGGCCAAGGCGCGTTATTACGAAGACAGCATGGCCGCGGCTTATATGGAGGGCAAATCGCCGAAATTCGACATCGGCGCCGGCCCGGTACCGGGTGAAATGCATCTTTCCGCCGGACAGGAGCCGTGCGCGGCAGGCATCTGCGTGCATCTGCGCTCCGAGGACACGGTGACCGCAACCCACCGGCCGCATCATCAGGCGATCGCCAAAGGCGTCGATCTCAACAGGATGACGGCGGAGATATTCGGCAAGAAGACCGGCCTGGCCGGCGGCCGCGGCGGTCATATGCATCTGCTCGATCCGAAGGTGAATTTCGTCTGCAGCGGCATCGTCGCGGAAGGCACCGGGCCGGCCGTGGGCGCGGCATTGGCGGCGAAGATGCGCGGCATCAAGGCGGTCGCGGTCGCCTATGTCGGGGAAGGCGCCGCCAACCAGGGCGCCTTCCACGAGGCGCTCAATCTCGCGGCGCTGTGGAATCTGCCGGTGCTGTTCGTCATCGAGGACAATTCCTGGGCCATCTCGGTGCCGAAGTCGAAATCGACGGCGGTCGCCGACAACAGCGTGCGCGCCGCGGCTTACGGCATTCCCGGAGTGCATATCGCCGACAACGACACGCTGGCGATCTTTGCCGCCGCGGGCGAAGCCATCGCGCGCGCCCGCTCGGGCGGCGGCCCGACTCTCATGGAGATCGAGACCTATCGCTATTACGGGCATTTCCAGGGCGATCCCGAAGTTTATCGCCCGGCCGGCGAGGTCGCCGCGCTGAAGGCGAAAGATCCGATCGAGCGGCTGCGCAAGGAGATGATCGCCAACCGCGGAGTGACGGTCGCGGAAGCCGACGCCGCGCTCGCTGCGGCGCACAAGGAGGTGGACGAAGCCTTCGCCTTCGCCCGCAAAAGCGCCTACCCGGCTCCCGCCGAAGCGCTCGAGCACGTCTTTGCCTGAAGCTTCTCCGCAATCCGACGATCAACAAAATCGCATTAGGGAGACAACGCCATGCCAAGCAGCAACCGCATCCTCACGATGTCGCACGCCATCGCTGAAGGCATCGCCAATGAAATGCGCAACGATCCTTCGGTCTTCGTCATGGGCGAAGACATCGCCACCTATGGCGGCATTTTCGGCGCCACCACGGGCTTGCTCGCCGAGTTCGGCGACCAGCGCATCCGCGATACGCCGATCTCCGAGACCGCCTTCATTGGCGCCGGCGTCGGCGCGGCGATGGCCGGCATGCGGCCGATCGTCGAGCTGATGTTCGTCGATTTCTTCGGCGTCTGCATGGACGCCATCTACAATCTGGCGGCCAAGAACATTTACTTCTCCGGCGGCAATTGCAAAGTGCCGATGGTGATCATGACGGCGACCGGCGGCGGCTACAGCGATGCAGGCCAGCATTCGCAGACGCTGCACGCGACCTTCGCTCATATGCCCGGTCTCAAGGTCGCCGTGCCCGCGAACGCCTATGACGCCAAGGGGCTGATGATTTCCGCCATCCGCGACGACGGCCCTGTGCTTTACATGTTCCACAAGGGCCTGCAGGGCCTGGCGTGGATGGCTTCGCCGGAACGGGCGGCGACCGAGGTGCCGGACGAGGCTTATGAGATTCCGTTCGGCGAGGCCAAGGTGGTGCGGCCCGGCAAGGACGCCACCGTCGTCGCTCTGAGCATGATGGTGCATCATGCGCTCGATGCCGCGGAGCAATTGGCGAAGGAGGGGATCGATGTCGAGGTTATCGACCTGCGCACATTGGTGCCGCTCGATCGCGCAGCGGTGTTCAAGTCGGTCGCCAAGACCGGACGGCTCATCGTCGTCGACGAGGACTATTCGAGCTTCGGCGTGACCGCGGAGATCATCGCCTCGGTGGTCGAGCGTGATCCAACGGTGCTCAAGGCAAAACCGCGCCGGCTTGCCTATCCGGATATTCCCATTCCTTATTCGCGGCCGATGGAGCAGTTCGCGCTGCCCAATGCCGGCAAGATCGCCGAGGCGGTCCATGACTGCGTGAAGAAGGGGCACTGACTTGTCGGACATCGCCGTGCCCGAAGGGCTTTGGGATATCAGCAAAATACCCGAGGGGATCGTCGGCAATTGGTTCTATCGCGACGGCAGCAGGGTCGAAGCCGGAGCCAAGATCGCCGAATTGATGGTCGAAAAGACCGTGTTCGACATCGCGGCTCCCGTGGCCGGACGGTTGCATATCCTCGTTCCCAAGGACGGCGTGGTGAAGCCCGGAACGTTGATTGGCCGGATTGACGGTGTCTGAACGGCCGGCCTTCGACGGGGGCGCGGCCGGCAGACATCGCCATCCGTCGGACGCATGCGCCGCCGGTTGGCAAATCGTCGTCGCTGGCGATCCCGAGCCGGCAGAGATCGGCTTGCGGCGCCAACACGCGCTTTTCGACCAGATCGCCGCCGGTGCTCGCCAGCAGACGATCCTCATTTGGCGCTCGCAACCCGCATTGACCGTGACTCGCAGCCAGACGCGCTGGCCGGGCTTCGCCGCAGCGACGGCGAGGCTCGCGGTACTTGGCTGGCCGGTGCTGGTGCGCCGCTCAGGCGGCGGCGTTTTTCCGATCGGTCCGGGCACCGTGCAGATCGCCATGATGGCGAGATATCCCCTTGGCGAAATTTCGATGGACCGCGTCTACGACGAGCTTGGCCTGCTGATCGGCGCCGCCCTGGCCGATTTCGGCGTCGTCGCGCGCGTCGGCAAAACACCGGGAGCGTTCTGCGACGGCCGCCACGATCTCGCCGTTGGCTGCCGCAAGATCGCCGGCCTGGCGCAGCACTGGCAGTTGTGCGGCCCCGGCGAGCGCTGCGTCGCTGCCGCGGCGTCGGTCTTGATCGACGCCGACATCGAAGCGCTCGCCGCGATCGTCGCTCGCTTCCATACCCTGTGCGGCCAGACGATCGACATCCGGACGCAAGCGATGACCACGATGGGCGATCATTGCGACGCGCCGGCATTATGGCCATGCGGCCTGCCGGCGAAATTCCTGACGCATCTTTCCGCCGCGGCCGCGACCGGCCGTTGGCGGACGGCACATGGCGGATAGCGCCGTTACCCGGCCAGCGCCGCCAGAATCCGCGCCCAACTGCGGATGCCCTTGTGGAAGCACTTGAGATCGAACTTCTCGTTGGGAGAATGCACGCGGTCGTCGTCGAGCGCGAAGCCGACCATCAGCGTATCCATGCCGAGCACGATCTTGAAATCGCCGACGATCGGAATCGAGCCGCCGGCGCCGACCGTCACCGCCTTCCTGCCCCATTCCGCGGTGAGCGCGGCGCGCGCCTTGGCGAGCGCCGGGTTGTCGAAGGCCACGTCGAATGCCGGCGCGCTGCCGAAATTGCCGAATTCCACGGTGCAATCGGCAGGGACGCGGGCGCGGATAAAGTCGCGGAACGCGGCGCGGATTTTTTCCGGGTCCTGCGCGCCGACCAGGCGGAACGATACTTTGGCCATGGCCTTGCCGGGAATGACGGTCTTGGCGCCTTCCCCGGTATAGCCGCCGACGATGCCGTTGATCTCGGCGGTCGGTCGCGTCGAGATCTGCTCGATGAGCATGCGGCCCTTCTCGCCGGCCGGAATTTTCAGCCCGATGGGACCGAGGAGTTTTTCCGGGGTGAGATCGAGCGCGGCGAGATCGGCCTTGATATCCGGCGGCAGCTCTTTCACGCCGTCGTAGAAGCCGGGAATGGCAACCGAGCCGTCCGGCTTGTGCAGCGCGGAGAGAATATCCGCAAGCACATGAATCGGATTGCGCGCGGCGCTGCCGAACACACCCGAATGCAGATCGCGGTCGGCGCAAGTGAGTCTGACCTCCTCGTAAAGGAGCCCGCGCAGCGAGGTCGTGATTGACGGCGTCTGCGCGTCCCACATGCCGGTGTCGCAGACAAGCGCAAGGTCGCGCCGCAATTCGTTGGCATTGTCGCGCACGAAGCCGAACAGGTGCTTCGAGCCGCACTCTTCCTCGCCTTCGATCATCATGGTGATGTCGAGCGGCAGGCTGCCGGTTACGGCCTTGAACGCGCGGCACGCCTCGACGAAGGTCATGGTCTGGCCCTTGT
>JASHRY010000172.1 GCA_030037105.1 Xanthobacteraceae bacterium | reverse complement strand
GGGAAGTCCGGCTGGCCGGTGATTTCCTGCAATGCCGCGTTATAGGTCGTGAAGTCGAACCAAGGTCCCGGTCCGCCAAAAAACGCCGAGCGTCCGCCCATCCAGGTGTTGAGAAAATCCCGGCCGACCAGATAGCCGGCCGGGTCGAACACGAAACCGGCAAACGACTGGGCTTTGAAAGTCGAAAAGCCGATCTCGAGGAGAGCCAACAGGAGCCCACCGGCCGCCAGTGTAAACGCGACGTAAATCTTCTCTGCGGGAGGTGTGGAGTGGCTGGTGGGCTGCGCCATGGTTGCAACGTGCCGGACCTCGGTAAAGGTCCGATGAAAACTCTCGACATGAAGCTACAAACCGATCGTCCAGATCTGCGCTTCTACCCCGGCTATCTCGATCGCGCGCAACAGGCGGCGCTCGTTGCGGCGGTGAATGCCGTCTTGGCCGCGGCGCCGCTCTACACGCCGCGCCTGCCGCAGTCGGGACGGCCGATGTCGGTGCGCATGTCGAATTGCGGGCCGCTCGGCTGGGTTTCGGATGCAAACGGCTACCGTTACCAGCGCACGCATCCGGAGACCGGCCGGCCCTGGCCGCCGATGCCGGCGGCGCTCGTCGTCCTGTGGGACGAGCTTGGCCGCTATCCGCACGCGCCGGAGGCGTGCCTCGTCAATTTCTACGGCCCGGCGGCGAAAATGGGGCTGCATCAGGATCGCGACGAAGAGGACTTCGCTGCGCCAGTGATCTCGGTTTCGCTCGGCGATTCCTGCCTGTTCCGCGTCGGCGGGACGCAACGCCGTGCGCCGACGCAGTCCTTCCGCCTCGGCTCCGGCGACGTGCTCGTTCTCGGCGGCGCCGCGCGGCTCGCCTTTCACGGCGTCGATCGGATCTATCCCGGCACATCGACCTTGCTCCCGCAGGGCGGACGGATCAATTTGACCCTGCGGCGAGTCACGAACCCCGTGGCCGCGACGTCAAAGCATCGGCCGGCTGCAGGAAATCCGGATCATGGGTAACATCAAATTTTATCTGAGCAGAGCCTGCGCCGGTTGCGCCGTCCTGTTCGCGCTCACGGCCCTTGCCCTGCCGGCGCAGTCGACAGATCCGATTTTCCCGCCCGGCTCGCGAATCGGTCTCGTTCCTCCTCCCGGCATGGTGGCGAGCGATGCGTTTGCGGGTTTCGCAGACCCGAGCAAGAATGCCGCCATTCTGATCCTCGCATTGCCGGCCGCGGCCTACCCTCAGATCGAGAAGGCGCTGGATGCCGAGGCCCTGAAGAAGCAGGGAATCAGCCTGCAGAAACGCGAGCCGATCCAACTCAAAATCGGCAAGGGATTTCTCCTCACCGGCCGACAAGTGGCCAACAAGGAGCGCTATCGCAAATGGCTCTTGGTGATGCCGGCAGACGATCTCACCGCCCTCGTCACCGTCCAGGTCCCCGAGCACGACAGTTCCTATCCGGACCGCGTCGTTCGCACCGCATTGACGACGCTGGCGGTGCGCCCGACAATTCCGGATGCGGAGCAACTCAAACTCTTGCCCTTCACGGTCGGCGACCTCGCCGGATTCAAAATCGACGACGTCCTGCGCGGTCGCGCCGTGGTTTTGAGCGACGAGCGCAAGGAAAACCCCGCCGGTTCGGCCAAAGACAATCAGTCCAAGGAGGCGCACCGAACGAATCTCGGGGCGCGTTTGCTGATCGCCGCCGTGCCGGGCGGCCCTTCGGACCCCGACAACTACGCCGATTTCGCCCGGTTGACCTTCAACGACATCGGCGGGATCAGGGACATCCACGTCACCATGTCCGAGCCGTTGCGCATCAACGGCCAGATGGGATACCAGACCATGGCGGAGGCCAAGGACGCGCACACCGGAACCGATGTGATGGTGGTGCAATGGCTGCGCTTCGGCGGCGGCGGTTTCTTGCAAATGACCGGCATCGCGCCCGCCGAGAACTGGACGAGCGTGCTGGCACGGTTACGCGCGGTCCGCGACAGCATCGAGCCGAAATGAACCCGCGCGACTGATTCAGGAATCCTGCACCGCCGCCGCGGCGTTATCGTTGACCGAGGACGGGGACGGCGCGGATTTGGGGCCGCCTTTCGACACCCCGACCAAAGCCGGCCGCAACACGCGCTCGCCGATCATGTAGCCCGGCTGCACGACCTCGACGATGCTGCCCGCCGGCACCGATGGATCGGGCACTTCGAACATGGCCTGGTGCAAATTGGGATCGAATTTCTCGCCCCGCGGCGTGAACTGACGCACGCCGTTCTTCTCCAACGCCTTCAACAATTCGCGCTCGGTCAACTCGACGCCGTCGATGAGCGCGCGCACCCCGGATTCGGCGCTCGCGCGCAGCTCCGGCGACACCGCGTCGAGCGCGCGGCGCATATTGTCGGCGACGCCAAGGAGGTCACGCGCAAACGACGCGACGCCGTAAAGGCGCGCCTCGGCGACCTCGCGTTCGGTACGCTTGCGGAGATTCTCCATCTCGGCGAGCGCGCGCAGGAGCTTGTCCTTGAACTCGTCGGCAAGCGCCGCCGGCTCGGGCGACGGCGGATCCGGGCGATTGCTCGATGAGGCCGCCTCCGGCGGGGCCGCCGCGTCCTCAGCACGAGCGGTCTTTTCCGTCATGTCCATTCCCATCGTCTGGCTGCCCGGCATATCAGGGTTCGCCGGGCAAAAATCAAGCGTGAGGACGCCCGTCCCGCGACGGGACGGTCGGAGGATGATCAGCCGGCCAGCAGCTTGCTGACGACCTTGGCGGTATAATCCACCATGGGGATGATGCGCGCATAATTGAGCCGGGTCGGGCCGATCACGCCGAGCACGCCGACGATGCGGCCCGACGCATCATGGTAGGGCGCGACGATCGTGGAGGAGCCCGAAAGCGAGAACAACTTGTTCTCCGAGCCGATGAAAATGCGCACCCCTTCGGCCTGCTCGGCGCGGCCGAGCAAGTCGATCACGTCGCGCCGCGTCTCCAAATCGTCGAACAGGAGCCGCACCCGCTCAAGGTCGGCGATCGCCTTGAGGTCTTCGAGCAAGTTCGCCTGGCCGCGCACGATCAACTTGCGCTCGTCGCTTTCGCCGCCCGACCAGCTCGCCAGGCCGGCGGCGACGATCTTCTGCGTGAGTTGATCGAGTTCGGCCCGGTCTTCCTCGAGCCTCCGCTCGATCTCGGCCTTGGCCTCGGCAAGGGTACGGCCGCGGATGCGCGCATTGAGAAAATTCGTCGCCTCGATCAGCGCCGAAGTCGGCAGACCGATCGGTATGTTGAGGATGCGATTCTCGATCTGGCCGTCCTCGGCGACGAGGACCACGAGCGCCCGCTCGGGCTCGAGCCGCACGAACTCGACATGCTTGAGCCGCTGATTCGACTTCGCGGTGAGCACCACGCCGGCGGCGCGGCTCAAGCCCGAGAGCAGGCCGGATGCCTCGGTGAGCACCGCCTCGACGGACTTCGACTGGCCCGAGCCGGCGACCTGCGCCTCGATCGCCTTGCGGTCGTGCTCGGTGAGGTCGCCGATCTGCATCAGGGCGTCGACGAAAAACCGCAGCCCCATCTCGGTCGGCAGCCGCCCGGCCGATATGTGCGGCGCATAGACGAGGCCGAGCTGTTCGAGGTCCGCCATGACGTTGCGCACCGAGGCCGGCGACAAAGTCATCGGCAGGATGCGCGCCAGATTGCGCGAGCCGACCGGCTCGCCGGTCGCCAGATAGCTCTCGACAATCTGGCGAAAAATCTCGCGCGAACGCTCGTTGAGCTGAGCAACGCCCAACTGGCTCGCGGCAAGCGGAAGGTCATGGCTGGCCAAGGTTAATTCCTCGCCTCGCAGCAGATTTGTCCACTTGAGCCCT
>JASHRY010000171.1 GCA_030037105.1 Xanthobacteraceae bacterium | reverse complement strand
TTGCTCATCCTCTACATGACCAAATATCTACTCGCGCCTCAACATGCCGGCAATGTCATTGGCCTTGCCGGCGTGAAGAGCGGCCTCGAGGCGATATTCGGTTCGCTCGCCGTGCAGCCGCTGTCCTCGCAGGTCTACGGCTTCTACACGGCGCTCGTCTATCTCACGCCGATTTTCGGCGGAATATTGGCCGATCGGGTGCTCGGCCAACGCCGCACCGTCGTGATCGGCGCGATCCTCATGGCGATCGGTCATTTCATGATGGCGGTCGAGCAGCTTTTCCTGTTCGCGCTCTTGGCGCTCATCCTCGGCAACGGCGCTTTCAAGCCGAATATTTCGACCCAGGTCGGCGGGCTTTACGCTCCGGCCGATCCGCGCCGGGATCGCGCCTATTCCATCTTCTATGTCGGCATCAATGTCGGCGCATTCCTGGCGCCGCTCGTCTGCGGCACGCTCGGCGAGGAGGCGGGCTGGCGTTACGGCTTTGCCGCCGCCGGCATTGGCATGCTGATTGGGCTCGCCGTCTATCTTTACGCCCTTCCGCATCTGCCGCCGGACGAGCTGCAGAAGGCCAAGGCGACGCATGCTGAGCGAAGGCCGCTCGACCGCGACGAATGGCGCGCCGTCATTGCCATTCTCGTTCTGGTCGTGCCCACAACCTTGTTCTGGGCGACCTACGAGCAGCAGGGCAATACGATCATCTTGTGGGCCGACGCCAGCACCGACCGCGCCATCGACCTTTTCGGCCTGAGCGCGCAAATTCCGGCCACGTGGTTCCTGGCCTTCAATCCGTTTATGATCTTCGCCTTCACGCCGTTCATCGTCGCGCTGTGGACGCGGCAGGCGGCGCGCGGCAGCGAGCCTTCGACGATCGACAAAATGGCGCTGGGCTGCGGCGGCGTCGCCGTCTCCTATCTCATCATGACGGCCGCGGCGTGGCACGCAAGCGCAGCCACAGCGAGCTGGCTGTGGCTGTTCGGCTATTTCGTCGCGCTCACGATCGGCGAGCTATATCTGTCCCCGGTCGGGCTGTCGCTGGTGACCAAGATCGCGCCGGCGCGCATGCTGTCGATGATGATGGGGGTGTGGCTGGCGACGAGTTTTGCCGGCGGCTTCCTCGCCGGCTGGCTCGGCAGTTTCTGGAGCCGGATGCAGAAGCCGGAATTTTTCCTGATGATCGCCGCCATCGCGGCGCTCGCCGGCGCGGTGATCTTCGCCTGCCGCCGGCCGCTGAAGGGCGCGTTGGGGGAATCCGGGTAGGGTAAGCCTGACCGTCTGCATTGATCCTGTATTCCGCCCCGCTCCATGCAGGCTACAATGCTACATGCGATTGGCGGCGAGCCATCCCTTCCGCTCGCTGAAATTCATCCCGGATTCGACAAGACGCTCAAATGACAGCCGAGCGCCAACAGCCATGAAGAAAGCGACGACAACGAAGAAAAGCGGGAGTGGCGCGAAGGAAAGGCAAGGCGGAGCTTCTCCCTCCCGGCTGATCGATGAGCGGATCAAGGAACTCAATGACTGGCGCGGCGAGATGCTCGCGTGGGTCCGAAGCCTCATCAGAGAGGCCTGCCCCGACGTGGTCGAGGCGTGGAAGTGGCGCGGGGTTCCGGTGTGGGAGCACGACGGAATTCTCTGCACCGGCGAGACGTACAAGGCTGCCGTGAAGCTGACTTTCGCCCGGGGCGCCTCGCTCAAGGACCCCTCAGGCCTCTTCAACTCCAGCCTCGAAGGCAATATGAGGCGCGCCATCGATATCCATGAAGGCGACAAGATCGACGAAAAGGCATTGAAAGCGCTCATTCGCGCCGCCGTGGCGCTGAACACGTCCAAGGCCAAACGCTGGCGCCGCAGGATCAAGCCTGTCGTTCCGGGGCGCGGGCAAAGCCCGCGAGCCCGGAATCCATAACCACGATTGGCGAAGGTTCCGAAAATCCAAAACGTTTGTCGCAACGACTGTGAGTATGGATTCAGGGTTCCTCGCTGCGCTCGGCCCCGGAATGACGATTAATGAACCGCGGCCGCAGTGGCGTGTTCGGGATTTTCCATCGCCGTGATGCGGCTCTTCACCGCCTTCTGCACCTTCTCGAAGGCGCGCACCTCGATCTGGCGCACGCGCTCGCGCGAGACGCCGAACTCGTCGGCCAATTCTTCGAGCGTGATCGGCTCATCGGCGAGGCGCCGCGCTTCGAAGATGCGGCGCTCGCGGTCATTGAGCACGGTAAGCGCTTCGCCGAGCGCCTTGTGCCGGTTCTCCGACTGCTCCGATTCGGCGAGGCGGGTCTCTTGGCTGGCGCTGTCGTCGACCAGCCAATCCTGCCATTCGCCGGAATCGCCGTCTTCGCGGATCGGCGCGTTGAGCGAGGCGTCGCCGCCGAGCCGGCGGTTCATGTCGATCACGTCCTGCTCGGTCACGCCCAACCGCTTGGCGATGAGCTTGACCTGGTCGGGCCGCATGTCGCCCTCGTCGAGCGCGGAAATGCGGCTCTTGGCCTTGCGCAGATTGAAGAACAGCTTCTTCTGGTTGGCCGTGGTGCCCATCTTCACCAGCGACCAGGAGCGCAGGATGTATTCCTGGATCGCCGCCTTGATCCACCACATGGCGTAGGTCGCGAGCCGGAAGCCCTTCTCCGGCTCGAAGCGCTTGACCGCCTGCATCAGCCCGACATTGCCTTCGGAGATCACTTCCGAGATCGGCAGGCCATAGCCGCGATAGCCCATGGCGATCTTGGCCACGAGCCGCAAATGGCTGGTGACGAGCTTGTGCGCCGCCTCGCGGTCGCCATGCTCGCGCCAGCGCTTGGCCAGCATATATTCCTCCTGCGGTTCCAGCATGGGGAACCGCCGGATTTCTTCCAGGTACCGGGTCAGGCCGGTTTCACCCGACAAAACCGGCAAGGCTGCAGTTTGGGCCATGACAGCGCCCTCCATATTCACGCCCCCGCCACGCGGCGGGCGAATTGGCCATCGCTTCCCGAGCCGACGGCTAAGGTCGTTCGCAACCGCAGCATAACGGTCGAATCGGGCCAGTGAAAGTAAACAGGCATCACTTCGGCGCGATGCCGCCTTGATCCCGCTCAATGGCAGGTAAAATTGCTAACTTTTACCTATCGCTAGAGTTCAGTTCGTTGGCCGTCAGCATATTATGCAAACGGGCAAGATCGGGCGGCAGTTCCGATCGGAACCGAAGGATTTCACCGCTCACCGGGTGGACGATGGTCAACATATGGGCATGGAGAGCATGCCTGCCAAGGCTGGCAAGCGCGGCCCGGGCCGGCGGCGGCAAGAGGGCCGCCTTGGTACGAAAGCCCGGCCCATAGACGTCGTCCCCCATGAGGGGATGGCCGATCGAGGCCAAATGCACCCGGATCTGATGGGTACGGCCGGTTTCGAGCCGGCAGGTGAAGAGGCTTGCCACCGACTCGCCCCGAGGCGCGCCCGTGCCGGCACCGAGTCGCCGCCGCCCTTCTGGCCCGCCGTAGCGCTCCAGCACCTCCCAATGGGTGATCGCCGCGCGGCCGTCTGCGCGCACGGCCATGCGATCGCGGGCGCGGGGATGACGCCCGATCGGCCGATCAATGGTGCCGTACGGACGCTCGGGTGCGCCCCAGGCGAAGGCGAGATAGCCGCGCTCGAATGGTTGCCCGCCGCGGCCATGGCCGGCGAATTGCGCCGCCAGCGCCCGGTGCGCGCGGTCGTTCTTTGCCGCCACCATGAGGCCGGTCGTGTCCTTGTCGAGCCGGTGCACGATGCCGGGGCGCCGCTCGCCCCCGATGCCGGAGAGGCTGGCGCCGCAATGGGCGATGAGCGCATTGACCAGCGTCCCACTCTGATGTCCCGCGGCGGGATGCACCACCAGGCCCTTCGGCTTGTTGATGACGATGATGTCGTCGTCCTCATGGACGATGACGAGGGGAATGGGCTCCGGCGCGGGCTTGGCCTCGGCGGGCGGCGGCATCTCGATGCGGATCGCGGCGCCGGAATTGACGCGCGCACCCGGATCACGGATCGTGCTTCCGTCGATCGCGACCGAGCCGGCCTCGATCAGCGCCCTGAGCCGCGTGCGCGAGAGTTCGGCGACATGCGCGGCGAGCACGCGATCGAGCCGTTCGCCGGACTCATGATCGCCGACGCGGATCGTTTTTTGCGACGATGTCATCGGCAATGGTCGAGGTGTTGAATGGGCAGGTTAGCCGCCGTCGAGCCGCAAAGCGATGAGCATCACGCCGATCGCCGCCATGCCGACAGCGACGCGGCCGCGACCGGCATCTTGGCGGCGCGCATGGTCGTGCGGGCGCGCTGGCTGATAATCATATCCGGCCTCACCACGCTGGTCGCGATCGCCGCGGTGATCGGCGTCATCGGCTACCGCGTTTATCATGGCGGCAGCGGGGCGGCGACGGCGGCGACGGCGACCGTAGAGAGGATCGTGGCGCTGCCGAAAGGCGCGCGGGTGACGGCAACGGCCGTCGCCGGCGACCGCGTCGTGGTGACGTTCGACATCGCCGGTTCGATCGAAATCCGCACCTTCGACATTGCGACGCTCAAGGAAAACGGACGCCTCCGGTTCGTCCCGGCGCCCTGACCGGCGCGCGAACGTGCTTGCGCGGCCGCGCCTTCGCGTCTATTTCCGACCGCGGCTCCCTTCGTCTAGCGGCCCAGGACGTCGCCCTCTCACGGCGAAAACAGGGGTTCGAGTCCCCTAGGGAGCACGTTTAAATGAAATCAATGACTTAAATGGACTGTCAGTGACATTAGTGATAGGTTTTAGAGTCCCCGATAGGGGATCAGGAAACCCCACGCCTTTAGGCGGCTGGGATGGCGGCGCTTCCGATGTAAAGTGGTTGGATGGAAGCGTACAAGCGCGGCAGCCATACCGTTTGGGACTGCAAATATCACCTGGTCTGGGTGACCAAGTACCGCTATCCCGTGCTTGGTGAGGATGTCGGTAGCCTCGGAATTGCTACGGCACGGGCTTATGAAATGCTGATCCATGCCGGATCGGTCAATCGCGATCACGTTCATATGCTGATGAGCAGCTCTTGAGTATTCTTTCGTATCGGCAAGTTTGTTGTTCAAGGTATAACTGTGCAACGTTCTAATACCAATCCGACTGGATCTGGAGTTAGAGTCTTTTTCATTGAGCCTGAATCGATTTGGG
>JASHRY010000028.1 GCA_030037105.1 Xanthobacteraceae bacterium | reverse complement strand
TTCCTCATCGCCGCGAGCCTGCGCTTCGGCGTCAAACGCTCGCCTAAGCTCGCGAGTCTCTCGGCCAACGCCTATAGCCTTTATCTCGTGCATTACGGCTTCGTCGTCTGGCTTCAATACGCGCTGCTCGCCTCGACGTTGCCCGCCGTCGTCAAGGGCGCGATCGTTTTCGCGACGACGCTGATTTTAAGCTGGATAACGACGCGCGCCGTCCAGCGTGTTCCCTTCGGCGCACGGCTCATCGGCGCCACGCCGGTCGCGATTGCGATACCGATACCGAATTTTCGCCTGCGGTCCGCCGAACTTTATGCCCGGCTGCGCGAATTCGTTTCCCAATAGCGCCGGCTTACGCCAATGCCAGCCGCGCTGCTTCGCCGATGACGGCGAGGCCTCGATCCACGTCATCGGCGATGTGGGCGTGCAACACCCGCCGGCCGCGCTCGGCCAGCACGCTCAAATCGCCGCGCGCCTGCGCCGCCGCGATGACCCCGAAGCTCGCCCTGCGGCCCGGAATATCGAGATCGGGATCAGGCTCGGCGGTGATCGCGAGAAACACGCCGGAATTCGGCCCGCCCTTATAGGCTTGTCCGGTCGAGTGCAGGAAACGCGGACCGAATTGCAGGCAGGTCGCGACGCGCTTCTTGTCGCGTATCGCCACGCGCAAGTCCTGCAATGACCTGAGCCGCGGTTCCTCGCCATCGAGGTAAGCCAGGATCGCGAAGTAATCGCCGTCATCGAGACGGGCGAAGTGCGCCTTGAACCAGCTCGCGAGCGTGGCATTCGCTCCCGCCTGTCGCAGCGCCCGCGCATTGCGCTCGTCGGTGTAGAGCACGATCCCGTTCTCCCTGAGCACCGGAGTGTCGACAGGCAGCGAGCCTGTCTTCTCGAAAGCGTCGGTCATCGCCCGCGTCGCAACCTTGCTCGCCTCTACGTCGGGCTGGTCGAACGGGTTAATGCCGAGGACCGCGCCGGCAACGGCGGTCGCCATCTCGAAGCGGAAGAACTCCTGGGCGAGAGGATGGGGCGAGGTGAGATCGATGCGGATGACGGGTTGCCCGGCTTGTTCGAGCGCGGCGGCCGACCGCTCCTGCGCCGGGTCCGGATGCGCGGGCTCGCGTAAGAACACGAAGAGCCGATGGGCGTCATAGACCGAAGGGTCGCCGAGCGGTTCCGCAGCGATCGGGATCACGCCCTTTCCGTTCTTGCCGGCCGATTCGGCCACCAATTGCTCGGCCCAGGCGCCGAAGGCGGCCGTCCGCGGTGAAGCTGCGATGGTGAGCTTGTCGCGGCCGTGGAGGGCGAGAACGCCGATGGTCAGCCCGAGCGCGACTGCGGGATTTTCCGCCGGCGGCACTTCGGGGCCGCAAGCGCGCGCCATGATGCGGGCCGCTTCGAGAAAGCCGCGCACGTCGCCACCGCTCGCCGCCAGCGGGACCATCCCGAAATTGGAGAGCACCGAATAGCGCCCGCCGATGTCGGGGACGCCGAAAAAGGTGCGGCGGAAGCCCTTCTCCGCGGCGGCCTTTTGCAGCGGGCTCTCCGGATCGGTGATGGCGACGAAATGCTTGCCGGCGCGCGTGCGGCCGACGGCGCCCGCCGCCTTGGAAAAAAAATAATCCATGAGGACGTTCGGCTCGAGCGTGGTGCCGGATTTGCTGGAGACGATGAACAGCGTGCGCGCGGGATCGATGCCGCGCTCGAAGCGGCGCACCTGTCGCGGATCGGTGGAATCGAGGACATGCAGCCGGGGAAAGCCGGGCACCGACCCCAGGCTTTGCGCCAAAACCTCGGGCCCGAGGCTCGATCCGCCCATGCCTGTGAGCAGCACGTCGCTGAAGTTTTCGGCGCGCACCTCGCCGGCGAATTCCTGCAAAGTCTCGACCTCGCGCAGCCCGCTCTCGACGATATCGAGCCAGCCCAGCCATTCGCTCTCGTCGCGGCCGGTCCACAGCGTCGCGTCCTTGCTCCAGAGGCGACGAGTGTTTCCGCGCCGACGCCACGTTTCTCGCGCCTTGTCGACCTCGCGCTGGAGCGGCGGCGGCAGGATGATCGCCTGCGCGTTCTCACGCGCGCCCAAGGCGCGCCGGCGCTTGGCGGCGATCGCGCCATTGAGCTTGTCGAATGCATCGGAAAACAGCACGACCCCCTCCTCGGCCAGGTCCGAGGTCACGCCGTCGAGGGAGATGCCGACACGGCCGAGCGCGGCGAGTATCCGCGTGGTGCCCTCGGAATCTTCGGTGAGCGAGTCGCGCACCCGGCCATGATCGCGGAAGGCATCCATTGTCGCCGCCGGCATGGTGTTGACCGTCTCCGGGCCGATCAGCTCCTCGACGTAGAGCACGTCGCTGTAAGCGGGATTCTTCGTCCCGGTGCTGGCCCACAGCAATCGTTGCGGCTTGGCGCCGAAATCGGCGAGCCGCTTCCAGCGCGGACCGGAAAAGCGGCGCTGCCAGCGCCGGTAGGACGCTCTGGCGTTGGCGATCGCCACCTTGCCGCAGAGACGTTCCAGCGCCCCGCGTTTCGCCGCATCGTTTGTCTGCGCGATCACTTGTGCCAGCAGCCGGTCGACGGCGGTGTCGATCCGGCTGACGAAGAAGCTCGCGACACTGGCAACGTGCGCAATCGGCATGCCGGCGGCGGCGCGTTCTTCGAGTCCCGCGAAAAAGGCCTCCACGGTCTGTTCGTAAACATGTTGCGAGAACAGGAGCGTGACGTTGACGTTGATGCCTTCGGCGAGAAGCTGGCGGATTGCGGGAATTCCCGGCTGCGTGCCGGGAACCTTGATGAAGATGTTTTCACGGCCGACCGCCTGCCACAGGCGGCGCGCTTCCACGGTCGTCGCGGCGGTATCCATGGCGAGGTAAGGCGATACTTCCAGGCTGACAAAGCCATGGCGTCCGCCGCTGTCGCCGTACAGCGGACGGAACTTGTCGGCGGCGGCGGCGATGTCCGCTGTCGTGAGCCGTTCATAGATGGCGCCGATTGCGGTCTCGCCGGAGCCGGCGAGACGGGCGATCTCGGCATCGTAACGATTCGACGCGCCGATCGCCTTTTCGAAGATCGAAGGATTGGAGGTGACTCCGGCAACGCCGTCGTCCCTGATCAGCCGATCGAGCGTGCCATTCTCGATGATGTCGCGCGACAGAAAGTCGAGCCACACGGCCTGGCCCTTCTCGGCAAGTCTTCGCAGTGGATTCATCATGCCTTCCGTTCGCGCCTGACGCTTTGCAACCGGGCGCGTGCGACCGACGTTATGCGGCTGAAGCCTTGCCGCCGCAACCGGCCGCCGAACTCACTCCCGCCCGCGAGTCCCATGGCCCGGCTGGCCTGCGAAATAAGGCACTTCCCCTCCGGCCGCAAAGCCGGGCGGTTACGCGACTTAATTGGAGAAGGCGTCTATAGTACGGCCGTTGCGGGCACAGGCGGTCGAGGCGTTCGCCGCCGGCCGGACTCGCCGGGTTCTGGACAATTGCGATGATGTGGTTGCGGGCGGTTCCCATGCTCGCGGCGACGGCCTTGGGGATGCCCGTCTTGCCGGTCGAGGCTGCCGGGACCGCCGCGACCGCCAAACGCGCGATGGTGCTCGAGATCGACGGCGCGATCGGCCCGCCGATTGCCGACTACGTCGTGCGCGCGCTCGCCGCGGCGAAGCCCGAGGCCGTGGGACTTGTCATCCTGCGCATGGATACGCCGGGTGGGCTCGACACTTCGATGCGCGAGATCGTCAGTGCGATCCTCGCCTCGCCCGTACCAGTCGCAACTTATGTGGCGCCGAATGGTGCGCGGGCGGCGAGCGCCGGCACCTACATCGCCTATGCGAGCGCGATCGCGGCGATGGCGCCGAGCACCAATATCGGCGCCGCCACGCCGGTTCAGCTTGGCGGCAATCCGCTCCTGCCCTTGGAGCGGAAACAACAAAAGGACCAGCAGCATGGCACGGCTGGCGAGCCCGCGGACACCGAGACGCGCAAGATCATCAACGACGCGGTCGCCTATATCCGCGGCCTCGCGGCGCTCAACGGTCGCAACGCCGACTGGGCCGAACAGGCCGTGCGCTCGGCCGCAAGCCTGACCGCGTCGGCGGCGCTCGCGCAACACGTCATCGACGTGATCGCCGACGACAATAGCGATCTTCTGCGCAAGATCGATGGGCGAACGGTGACGGTCGCCGGCAAGCCTCAGCGTCTTGCCACCGCC
>JASHRY010000170.1 GCA_030037105.1 Xanthobacteraceae bacterium | reverse complement strand
TTGGGCAAAGTGATCGTCAACCGGAACCTGCTCGATCCGCGCCTCAAGGAAGCCATCGGCCACGCCCACGACGCCGAGGATCCGAACTACGAGGCGTAGATTGCCGCAGCGATTCTGTCTCTTTCCCGGCCGGAGCGAAGCGACGAGCCGGGATCCAGGGGCTGCAGCAGGCAGAAGCGGACGAGACTTGCGCCAGGGTTTTGGCCCTGGACCTCGGATTGGCGCCCGCTTCGCGGGCTTGTCTGGAGAAGCGGCCAATCGTTCTCATAATTGAAACGTCTTATCTTCGCCTCCCTTTCCACGCCCTTGTCCCGCCTTTGCCGCCAGTACTGCGCGGCTTGCCTTCGCCGCCGCCGAAATTGTGCGGGCCCATCTCAGAATCGGTCGGCTTATGCGGCCGATGCGCCGGCACATGCGATGCGCCGCGCGGACCGGCGTAAGCGCCCGCTTCGCTTTCGACCTCGCTTTGGCTCGCCTGCGGATCGTGGCCGATCGCCAGGTCGACGCTGTTCAGCCTTCTGATCTCGTCGCGCAGCCGCGCCGCGGTTTCGAAATCGAGATCGGCGGCGGCGGCGCGCATCTGCTTTTCGAGATCGGCGATCGTCGCCTGGAAATTATGCCCGATGAGATTGCCGGGCACCGCGAGCCCGGCGTCCACCGTCACGTGATCGCGCTCGTAGACCGAGCCGAGGATGTCCTGAATGCCGCGCTTGATCGAGGCCGGCGTGATGCCGTTGTCGCGGTTGAACGCCTCTTGCTTGTCGCGCCGCCGGTTGGTCTCGGCGATGGCGCGCTGCATCGAGCCGGTCTGCTGGTCGGCGTAGAGGATCACGCGCCCGTCGACGTTGCGCGAAGCGCGCCCGATCGTCTGCACGAGCGAGGTCTCGCTGCGCAGGAATCCTTCCTTGTCGGCGTCGAGAATGGCGACGAGTCCGCATTCGGGAATGTCGAGGCCTTCGCGCAGCAAATTGATGCCGACTAGCACGTCGAAGGCGCCGAGCCGCAAATCGCGGATGATCTCGATGCGCTCCAGCGTGTCGATGTCGGAATGCATGTAGCGCACCCGCACGCCGTGCTCGTGCAGATATTCGGTCAGATCCTCGGCCATGCGCTTGGTCAATACGGTGACCAGCGAGCGATAGCCGGCGCGCGCCACTTCGCGCACCTCGCCGAGCAGATCGTCCACCTGGGCGCGGGCCGGGCGGATCTCGACCGGCGGATCGATGAGGCCGGTCGGGCGGATCACCTGCTCCACGAACACGCCGCCGGTGCGCTCCATCTCCCATTTGCCGGGCGTCGCCGAGACATAGATCGATTGCGGGCGCATCGCGTCCCATTCCTCGAAACGTAGCGGCCGATTGTCCATGCAGGACGGTAGCCGGAAGCCGTATTCGGCGAGCGTCGCCTTGCGGCGGAAGTCGCCGCGATACATGCCGCCGATCTGCGGCACCGTCACGTGCGACTCGTCGGCGAAGACGATCGCATTGTCGGACAGATATTCGAACAGCGTGGGCGGCGGCTCGCCGGGGCGGCGCCCCGTCAGATAGCGCGAATAATTCTCGATCCCCGCGCAAGAGCCGGTCGCCTCGATCATTTCGAGATCGAATAAGGTGCGCTGTTCGAGCCGCTGCGCTTCGAGAAGCCGCCCGGCGGCATAGAGTTCGGCGAGCCGCTCTTTCAGCTCTTCCTTGATGCCCTTGATCGATTGCACGAGGGTCGGGCGCGGCGTGACGTAGTGCGAATTCGCGTAGACCTTGATGAATTCGCGGTCCTGCGTTTTCTCGCCGGTCAGCGGATCGAACTCGGCGATCGTCTCGATCTCGTCGCCGAAGAAGCGGATGCGCCAGGCACGATCCTCGTAGTGGGCCGGGAACACGTCGATCGTATCGCCTCGCACGCGGAACAGGCCGCGATAGAAATCGCCGCCCGATCGTTTGTACTGGAGCGCGACGAGATCAGCGATGAACTGGCGCTGGTCGATGCGCTCGCCGACCTTCAAGGTGAAGGTCATGGCGGTATAGGTTTCGACCGAACCGATGCCGTAGATGCAGGAGACCGAGGCGACGATGATCACGTCGTCGCGTTCGAGCAAGGCGCGCGTCGCGGCGTGGCGCATGCGGTCGATCTGCTCGTTGATCGAGCTTTCCTTCTCGATATAGGTGTCGGTGCGCGGCACGTAGGCCTCGGGCTGGTAATAGTCGTAATAGGAGACGAAATATTCGACCGCGTTCTCCGGAAAGAAGCTCTTGAACTCGCCATAGAGCTGCGCGGCAAGCGTCTTGTTGGGGGCGAGCACGAGGGCCGGACGTTGGGTCGCGGCGATGATCTGCGCCATCGTATACGTCTTGCCCGAACCGGTGACGCCGAGCAGCACCTGGTCGCGCTCGCCGGCCTGAATGCCAGAAACGAGTTCGCCGATCGCCGTCGGCTGGTCGCCGCGCGGCTCGTAATCCGCGACGAGATTGAACCTGATGCCGCCTTCGGATTTTTCCGGACGCGGGGGCCGGTGCGGCGTCCACGGGGCCTTGCCGCGCAGGTTGGGATCGCCGTGCTCGAGCAGATCCTTGAGCGAGGTCACCGTCGCCTCGACGCCGCCGAACCCTCTGGCGACATCCTGGAAAGCAGCCGGCGCCTCGGCAAAGCCCGTCGCGGCGTTCAGCGCCGGATTGAGCAAAGCGGCAAGATGTTCGCCGAGTGGCCTTTGCTCAGGTTTTGCGGCTTTGGAGCGGGAAGCGCGACGCGGGTCTTTCGGCATGGTCCCAATATATGGGCGCTCCCCGCGACCGATCAAAGGCCCGAACGGGCTCGCCTAAAGCTAGTCGCACACCCGCACGCCGAGATGGGCCGCGGTACGCCAATCCAATGCCGTGAAACGCAGGCTTGCAAGCGCCCGATGCGCAACCACCCAGTGGCGGACAGGGGCAGGGTAAAAGCCCATGGCATAGGCGTCCCAACGCGGCGAAAGGCGCCCGTCCACCGTGGCGGAATGGAAATAGAGATGGCTTCCCGGCTGGACACAGGCGCCGCGAATGGCGAGCAGCAAGGTGCAGGAGGAATAGCATTTGAGCGGCAGGCGGAAGGAGAAATCGTCGCGATGCGATTTGACGAAGGCGGCGCGTTCGAGAACGCTGCCGCCGTCGTCTTCCGATACCGGCGCCGGCTCGCGGTTGGCGACGCGGTCCAAGAGCCCGTCGGCGCGCGCCGTCGCAATCGGCAAAAGCACGAGGAGGATCGCGGCGTTCAAGCGTTTCGGCATGAAGCCAGTGTGCCAAACGCCGCGCGCTTGTAGAGAGGACATCGTGACGCTTGCCACAAGAAAATCGCTCCACTCAACGCTCGGTGGAGGAGAACGTTTCGCCCGGCGCGCTGCGCTCCGTCGCCGCGAAGAGGCGGTAGAAAAAGCCCGCCGCGGCGCCGGACAGGACGTCGCCGGTGAGCGCGTGAATGGCTGCGAATCCAAGCAATTCCGCACCGAACACGTAGACCAGAGAGGCGATGGCGCC
>JASHRY010000169.1 GCA_030037105.1 Xanthobacteraceae bacterium | reverse complement strand
TCATGGTCCGTGCTCCTTATGACCGGGAATTTGCGGACCGGCAACGAACGCCGCCGGCCCGGTGCTTGACTCTGCGATGGCGCCAATGTACACGATTTGTTCTCGGTTCGCAATATGTTCGATAGAGGAATTTAATCCCAGTAGGTTTCGGCCAGGACCAGGAATTTCGTCCATAACCTGCGCTTGCCAGCGGATCCGCATCTGGAACCGGGACCGGCTTTGCCCGGTTATCGGTCAGAGATCCGGGCGGATAAACCGTCGTGTCCATCGTTTCGCTGCTGACGAATACCTCCTTCGACCCCGAAGCGGTCGCAACGTTAAGTGCGGCGTTCGAGGATGCGTGGGGAAAGATCAAGCAGTCGGGATCGAGCCTGGCGCGGCCGGCTTACGCGCGCGGCGCGCGCGAGGTTTTGGCCAAATGCATCATCGAGCTGGCGCAGCGCGGCGAACGCGACAAACGCCAGTTGAGCGCGGCCGCCGTCAAGTATCTCGCCAGGAATTACCGGGATTAGACCTGTAGGGATTAGACTTGGCAGGTCGCTCATACCAATCCGCATAATTCGTCATTCCGGAAGCCGAGCGAAGCGAGGCTATCCGGAATCCATAACCACCGGTCGTGAATGTGGATTTCCGGGCTTGCGGCCTTTGGCCCCGCCCGGAATGCTCATTGGGTTTCCGGCGGACCGGTATAAGCGGGCCGCCGAACATTGCATCGGCGGCCGCGGTCTCTCATCACGCCTCGATCACGATCTTCGGCGCCGGGCGGCGGCTCGCGGCCGTGAGGCCCTCGCGCACGCGCGCGGCGATGGCGCGGAAGCTTTGCGCGCGTGGAGAATCAGGCTCGGCCGCGACCACCGGCTGCCCGGCGTCGGATTTCTCGCGGATGACGATGTCGAGCGGCACCTCGCCGAGGAACGGCACGCCGAGCCGCTCGGCCTCGGCGCGCGCGCCGCCATGGCCGAAAATGTCGGAGCGCGCCCCGCACTGCGGGCAGATGAAGGTCGACATGTTCTCGATGATGCCGAGGATCGGCACGTTGACGCGGCGGAACATGGCGATGCCACGCCGCGCGTCGATCAAGGCGAGGTCCTGCGGCGTCGAGACGATGACGGCGCCGGCAAGCGGCACCTGCTGCGCCATGGTGAGCTGCGCGTCGCCGGTGCCCGGCGGCATGTCCACCACCATGACGTCGAGCGCGCCCCACTCCACCTCGCGCAGCATCTGGGTCAGCGCCGAGATGACCATGGGCCCGCGCCAGATCATCGGCGTCTCCTCCTCGACGAGGAAGCCAATCGACATCACCGCCAGGCCGTGGCGCATGATCGGCTTCAATCGCGTGCCGCCCGCGACCTGCGGGCGCTCGCGAATGGCGAGGAGCTTCGGCAACGACGGCCCGTAAATGTCAGCGTCGAGGATGCCGACCTTGAGGCCGAGGTCGCCGAGCGCGAGCGCGAGATTGACCGCGACCGTCGATTTGCCGACGCCGCCCTTGCCCGAGGCGACCGCAATGATCGCGGCAACGCCGGGAATGCCCGCCAGCGCTCCTCCTCCTCGCGGTCCCGCCCCGCCTGCGGCAAAGGGTCGAGAGGCGCCCCGGCCCGCGGGCGAGGATGGCGCTGCCGCACGCTCGGCGGTCAGCGCCACCATCGCGGAGGCAACGCCCGGGAGCGCGCGCACCGCCGCTTCCGCGCGCGCGCGCACGCTCTCCCATTGTTTGACGGCGGCGGCATCGACGCTGATCGAGAAGAACACCTTGCCGTCGCCGGCAACAATCTCGGAGAGCTTTCCGGTCGCCGGCAGCGGCGTGCCATCGGGACTCGCCACGCCGGCGAGCGCGGCAAGGACGTCGTCTTTCAGATTTGCCATGCGATCTACATAGCCCCGCCGCGGCCGCGGTCAACGGCCGCCGCTCTGTTGACATATCGCCGGAGCAATGCACGCTTGCGCCATGCTCGCCTACATCTTTTGGCACCGGCCGCAGCCGCAGGTCGACCGCCGACGCTACGAAGACGCGATCGTGCGCTTCCAGCGCGACCTTTCCCGCCAGCAGCCGCCCGGATTCATCGCCGCGCGGTCGTTCCGCATCGAGCCGGTGCCGTGGCTCGGCGGCGAGCCGGGCTACGAGGATTGGTGCCTGCTCGACGGCTCCTGGGCCATGGACCCGCTCAACAGCTTCGCGGTCTCGCTCGCCATGCAGCAATCCCACGACGGAGTCGCCGCGCTGATGGACCAGGGCGCCGGCGGGCTTTACGCCCATGCCGGCGGGGAAGCGGTGTCGGCCGAGGAGTCCACGGTTTATTGGTTGACGCGGCCGCGCGGCATCCAGTGGCAGGCCGCGCTCGAACCGCTGCGCGCCCGCTGTCCGCAGGCCAATGTCTGGCGCCGGCAGATGGTGTTGGGGCCGGCCGCGGAATTTGCGGTGGAAACGCCCGGAGAAATCGCCATCGAGGCGCCACCAGGATGGCAGGCGCGGCGCGTGCAGCGCGTGCGGCTGAAATAAATGCGTTCACCGGCGCAAAATGAAAAAATGAAGGGTTTTATCCACAGACATATAAGCGGAGGTGACGCAAAAGTTACGCCATAGGCAGGGAGAGGGGTGGCCCGGAATATCTTTAGTTATCAGAGGTTTGTATTTCCCTCGAGCCAACCTATGCTCCTAATAATCCGTCCAAAATGGACAAACGGGCGGGGAGACACGCCGCCCCGCCCGCAATCTCACTCATCAGCCGCAGTGCTCGCGGGAGATGAAGCTTCTGACAGAGCCATAATATCTCCCGGGCGTGTCGGGATCAAC
>JASHRY010000168.1 GCA_030037105.1 Xanthobacteraceae bacterium | reverse complement strand
TCGACGTCACCGAAGTCTGCCAACTCGGCTTGACCAAGAGCTATCAGGTCAACCAGTTGTTCGCCCGGCTCACCGTACGCGAGAACCTGACCATCTCGGCGCTCGCGGAATTGCGCGGCAAATTCCGGCTCGACATGTTCAGCCGGCTGCAAAAGATTCCGGGACTGGCCGAACAGGTCGAGCGCACGCTTGTGCTCGTGGATTTGAGCCAGCATGCCGATACGCCGGTGTCGGCCCTCGCCTATGGCGAGAAGCGGCGGCTGGAGGTCGGACTGGCGCTGGCGAGTTCGCCGAGCCTTCTCTTGCTCGACGAGCCGCTCGCCGGCTTGAGCCCGCGCGAGCGGGTCGAGATGGTCAAGCTGCTCAAATCGATCAGCCAGGGGCGCACCATGATCATCGTCGACCACGACATGGATTCGTTGTTCGAGCTGGTGGAGCGCGTCACCGTGTTGCAGGAAGGACGCGTCCTGGTGGAAGGCACGCCGAGCGAGATCAAAGGCAACGCGGCGGTACAGGAAGCCTATCTCGGCGGAGTGCTCGCGGCATGAGCCTGCTCGAGGTCAAGGACCTGAACACCTATTATGGGGATTCCCACATCCTTTTCGATGTCTCGCTCAATGTGGAGCGCAACGAAGTGGTGGCGCTGCTCGGCCGCAATGGCGCCGGCAAGAGCACGACCTTGAAGAGCCTGATGGGCGTCGTGACCCCGCGCACCGGCTCCATTATGTTCGACGGCGCCGAGATCAGCGGTCAAAAGAGCCATCTCATCGCGCAGGCGGGCATGCAGCTCGTGCACGAGGAACGCCGCATTTTCGGCAGCCTGAACGTCGAAGAGAATCTCGTCCTTGCCGGATTGACGGCGCCGAACCGCTGGCCGCTCGAGCGCATTTACGCGATGTTTCCGCGGCTGAAGGAACGGCGGACGAGCCGCGGCACCGACCTTTCCGGCGGCGAGCAGCAGATGCTGGCGATCGCGCGCGCGCTGGTGCGCGCGCCGAAGATTCTCTTGCTCGACGAGCCGTTCGAAGGGTTGGCGCCAATCATCGTGCGCGATCTGCTCACCACGTGCCGCGCGCTGGCCGAGGCCGGGCAGACCATCCTGGTAGTGGAGCAGAACATCACGGCGGCGATGACGCTCGCCGATCGCGTTTACGTCCTCAATAACGGCCACATCGTCGAAACGTTCACTGCTGAGGCGGTGCGCGGGCAGCCCGAATTGCTGCACCGCCATCTCGGTGTATAGCGGCGATGGGCGCAACGCCGGTAATTGACAAAGCGGCGTGAAAAGATCGACCTTGGCCCGCGCGACCCGCCACGGGCAGGCCCTGTCATGGCGTTCACCGATACCACGATCGCCGCGCGGACGCCGCGCCAGTACGCGCTGCGCGACCTGTCGGCGCGCGCGATCGCCCGACTCGTTGCCGCCGGCGAAGTCTCCGCCGCCGAAGTCGTGGAACGCTTCATCACCCGGCTCGTCGCGGTGAACGAGTGGCTCAATGCGGTCGCCGTCGAACTCTTCGACAGAGCCCGCAGGACCGCCGCCGAGGTCGACAAGGCGGTGTCGCGGGGCGAGAAACTGGGGCCGCTCGTCGGGCTTCCGGTCACCATCAAGGAATGTTTCGACCTCGCCGGCACCGCATCGACCTTCGGTCTCCCGGCGCGCCGCGACCTGCGCGAAAGCGCGGACGATCCCTATGTGGCGGCGTTGCGCGCCGCCGGCGCCATTCCGATCGCCAAGAGCAACGTGCCGCAGCTCCTCATCTTCACCGAATCCGACAATCCGCTCTACGGGCGCACCAACAATCCGTGGAATCTGGAAAGGTCCTGCGGCGGCAGCAGCGGCGGCGAAGCGGCGCTCATCGCCGCCGGCGCCTCCGCGCTCGGCCTCGGCAATGACATCGGCGGCTCCCTGCGCATTCCCGCGGCGTTTTGCGGGATCGCCTCGATCCGGCCGACCGCGGGCCGCACGCCCGATCATTGCAGCCACGGCTTGCCGGTCGGTCAACGCGGAATCGTCGCCCAGGTCGGCCCGCTGGCGCGTCATGTCGAGGACCTGACCATGGCGCTACGGCTGCTCGATCGGGCCCGCGATCCGTTCCTCGACCCCGGGCCGGAATTGGAAGATCCCGCCGGCGTCGATATCGGCCGCTTGCGCTTTGCGACGTTCACGGACGACGGCGAGTTCCCGGTTGCACCGGCGGCAAGGCGCGCCGTAGTGGAAGCCGCGGCGATCCTGACCGCGGCCGGCGCAAAAGCGATCGAATGGCGGAAGCCCTCGTTGAGCCGCGCCAGCGATCTTCTCTTCGCTTGCCTTTCCGCCGATTGCGGCCAAGCTTTCCGTCGTCTCTTGCGCGGCAATAAGATCGACCCGCGCGTCCGTTCGCTGCTGTTGACCGCGAACATGCCGGCCTGGCTGCGCGGCATTGCCGCGTTCGTGCTCAATGTCATGGGCCAGCGGCGTTCGGCCGCGACCATGCGGCGCTTTGCTTGCGGCAGCGCCGACGCCTACTGGCAGACGGTCGAGGCGATCGCGAATTTCCGCCGCGATCTCTTGCGCTCGCTCGAATGGGCCGGCGACGGCCCGATCGACCTCCTCTTGTGTCCCGCTTATGCGGTGCCGGCGCAGCGCCATGGCGCAAGCCTGCTGATGCCGCTGCCCGGCGCCTATGCCCCGCTCGCCAATGTTAGCGGCTTTCCGGCCGGCATCGTTCCGGTGACGCGCGTGCGGCCCGGCGAAGAAAGCGACCGCCGAGTCGGCCTCGATCAGGTCGACCGGGTGGCCCGTGAAAGCGAGCGCGGCAGCGCCGGCTTGCCGATTGCCGTGCAGGTGATGGCGCGGCCTTGGCGCGACCATGTCGCGCTCGCCGCCATGGCGGTGATCGAG
>JASHRY010000167.1 GCA_030037105.1 Xanthobacteraceae bacterium | reverse complement strand
TGGCCGGCCGCGGCCCCGGAGCCGGAATCGGTCTGGCAGGTGCTGAGCCGGCAGAAGGACATTCAATTCGCCAGTCGCGCCGACAGCCATATCGCGCATCAAAAGCATCTGCATCAGCTTCGACACGTCGTGCGCGAGCTGGTCCGCCTTTTGCCCGCGGAACAGCGCGAGACCGCGCAGGTGAAGGAGCTGGCGCTGTGCGGCTGCGGCACGTTCATGCACATCGTGCGGCTCAACGCCACCGCGCTCGAGCATGAAGACTATCTTCGCGACATCGATTTCAGCAGCGGCGCCATCGCACGGCGGTGGCAGGTTGGCTATGCCGACACCATGCGCACCCTGGAACGCCGGCCGTGGGACGCGCCTGTCGACCCGATGGCCGGCGTCGCCGTCCACGATTCCGATGCGCCCGATAGGCCGGCCGCGGAGCGGCCTCGGGCGCAATCCGCCGCGGTCGCGATCACGAGCGTTCCTCCGCCTCCTGATGCCACGCCAGCAGCCGGGCGCGAACGAACGCCAGCCCCCTGATCAGGGCATAGCCGACGATCGCGATCTCGACGATGCCGGCGAACACGCCGCGCGAATCGGCGAAGCGCGAGGCGCCCATCATGGCGCCGCCGAGCCCGTAGCCGCCCATCGCCATCTCGGCGATGACGGCGACGATCAGCGCGATCGGCAGCGCGACCTGCAGGCCGGTGAGAATCTGCGGCAGCGCCGCCGGCAGCGCGATTTGCCACATCAGCTCGCGCTCGCCCGCGCCCATGTTGCGCGCCGACCATAGGAGCTCCCTGTCCACGGCTTGCAGGCCCGCGATCGTCGCCGTCACCACCGGGAAGATGGCGTCGAACACCACCATCGCGATCTTGGACACGTCGTAAACGCCGAGCCAGAGCATAATGATCGGCAGGAAGGCGATTTTCGGCATCGGAAAGCCGACCGAGACGATCGGATCGAAGAACCAACGGACGGGTCTGAGGCGCGACATCGCCGCGCCGAGCGCGATCCCGGCGACCGCGGCGATGAGGAAGCCGGCCAGCGCGCGGTAGAGCGTGAGCCCGAGATTGATCCAGAGCACGCCGGTCATCGCGTCGGTGTAGATGCGCACGACCACGGCGCTGAACGGCGGCAGCATGAACGGCGTCACCTTGCCGCTGCGCGCAAAGACCTCCCAGGCGACGAGCAGCAGCACGATGGAGATGGAACGCGCGGCGATCCGCGCCGCGACGGCGAAGCGGCCGGCGGGTTCCCGCGCGATGCCGGCGGCACCGGCGCTGATCGCCGGCGCGGAATGGTCCGCTACTCGCGCCATCGCAGAAACCAGCGCATGAGAATTTGAAAAAGCCGGTCCGCGGCAAAGCCGAGGAAAGCGACGGTGAGGACGACCGCGAACATACCCTCATACGACCCATTGTCGCCGAGATAGCCGATCAAATAGCCGAAGCCGCGCTGCGAGGAGATCAGCTCGGAACTCACCAGCAGGATGAAGGACAAAGCGAGCGCCGTGCGGACCCCGTTGAGCAGCTCCGGCAGCGCGCTCGGCATCACCACGTCCCACAGCAGGCGCACGCGGCCCGCGCCCATGCTCCGCGCCGACCACACCAGCGCGTGGTCGCTGCCGCGCGCGCCATTGTAGGCGCCGATGGTCACCGGGATCATGCAGCCGAGGAAGATGAGAAGGATTTTCGAGCCGTCGCCGAAGCCGAGCCAGAGCACGGTCACCGGTATGAGCGCCGATTTCGGCAGCGGGTAGAACAGCTCCACGAGCGGCCGCAGGGCCGCGTCCAGCCACCGCCAGGAGGCCATAGCGAGGCCCAGCGCGCCGCCGACGCCGACCGCAAGCAGGAATCCGACGATCAAACGATAAAGCGAGGTGAGGCCGTTATCGACGAGATCGCCGGCGCGCACGAGATCGACCCAGGCGGCCGCCACGTGGCTCAACGGCGGCAAAGCGAGCGCCGACACGATGTTAAGGCGCGCGGCCGCCTCCCACGCCAGCGCCAGGATGAGGAGCGGCAGATAACGCAGCGCGATTCCGGTCACGGCGCGGTGGTCTCCTGCGCCTTGATCGCCTCGACCCGCACCAGGTCCCAGATCTCGTCGACTTTGTCGACGAATTCCTTGCTGCGCAGGAGGCCCGGATCGCGAGCGCCGAACCGGGTATCGACGATCGTCTTGATGCGGCCGGGCCGCGTCGACATCACCGCCACGCGATCGGCGAGGTAGACCGCCTCCTGCACGTCATGGGTCACGAAGATCACGGTCTTGGGCGTGCGCCGCCAGATGCCGAGGAGTTCGGTCTGCATCAGCGCGCGCGTCTGCGCGTCGAGGGCGCCGAACGGCTCGTCCATCAGCAGGATCGAGGGATCGAAGGCGAGCGTGCGCGCGAGCGCGGTGCGCTGCCTCATGCCGCCGGAGAGCTGCGAGGGATAGCTCTCCTCGAAACCGCTGAGGCCGACCAGATCGATGAAGGCCTGCGCGCGCTGCTCGCGCTCCGGGCGCGACAGCGGCTGTCGTTCGAGGCCGTAGAGGACGTTGGCGCGCACCGTCTTCCACGGGAACAGCGCGAAGTGCTGAAAGACGATGCCGCGATCGGGCCCGGGCGCGGAAACCGGCCTTCCCTCGACCAAGATCCGGCCGACCTCCGTCGGCAGGAAGCCGCCGACGAGATAAAGCAGGGTGGACTTGCCGCAGCCGGACGGTCCGAGCAGCGCCAGGAACTCGCGGGCGCGCACCTCAAGCGACACGTCCGAGAGAGCGAGCACGGTGCGACCGCGCGCCGGGCGGTAGGTGTGGGTCACCCCGTCGATCACGATTTGCGCCTGATCGTCCATGCGCGCCTTGAACAGCCCCAACGCCGAACGCGATCCGCCGGAGCCGGCAGCCTGGGAGCATGATTCGGAAAAGTGCCAACCGGTTTTCCGAAAAGATCACATTCTAGGCAAGTCCAAGCTCGGCGGCGGCGGCGACGTGGTGGTCGGCCGCCTGCCGCGCGAAGCAGCAGAACACGACGCGCTCGATGCCGCGCGGCGCCGCCGCCAGTTCGGAAGCGACGGTGCCGACCGCGATGCGCGCGGCGCGGTCGGGCGGGAAGCGATAGACGCCGGTCGAGATCGCCGGAAAGGCGAGCGAACGAAGCCGATGTGCGGCGGCCAAATCGAGCGACGTGCGATAGCAGGCGGCAAGCAAATCCTCCTCGCCCTTGCCGCCGCCGCTCCACACCGGCCCGACCGCGTGGATCACGTGCCTTGCCGGCAACCGATAGCCTCGCGTGATCTTCGCTGCGCCGGTCTCGCAGCCGCCGAGCCGCGCGCATTCGGCGAGCAGTTCCGGCCCGGCGGCGCGATGGATCGCGCCGTCCACGCCGCCGCCGCCGAGCAAGGTGCGGTTGGCCGCATTGACGATGGCGTCGAGCGCAAGCGTGGTGATATCGGCGATGCAGATTTCAAGCCGCGCAGGGCCGACCTCGGCGGTGACGAGCGGTGTCGGCTTCGCCATGGCCGCCGGCCCGTCACGCCCATTCGGCCTGCACTTCGGCGCGCAAATCCACCGTGCCCTTCACGCCGATATCGTCGAAATGCTCATCGAGAAAGCGCCGGGCGGCGCGCTTGCCGTTGACGTGCAGCATTTCGAAGAAATCATAATCGGTCGAAAGCTTGCTGGAGGCGTCGAACTGCGTGCCGAAACGGTCGAGCACGATGCGGTGAACGTTGACGCGACGATATTGACCGGGTCCGGTGCCGTGCGGCAGCCGCCCCTGATCGATCAGGCGGGCGACGAACTCCATGGCGCGGTACTCGGCCATGAGCGGGGAATTGAACGTGATCTCGTTGATGCGGTTCATGATCTCGCCGGCGGAGGTCGGCGTCGTTTGCCGGACCAACGGGTTGATCTGCACCACCAGGACATCCTCGGTCGTGGTGGTGCCGAAAAACGGAAAGATGACGGGGTTGCCGAGATAGCCGCCGTCCCAATAGGGCACGCCGTCGATCTCGACGGCGCGGAACATGACCGGCAGGCAAGCCGAGGCCATCACCGCGTCGGCCGTGATCTTCTCGCGCGGGAAAATGCGCACGCGGCCGGTCCGCACGTTGGTCGCGGAGATGAAAATCTGCAAATCGGCATAGGCGCGCAACGCCTCGAAATCGACCATGCGTTCGAACAGATCCTTGAGCGGATTGATGTTGAGCGGGTTGACGTCATACGGCGAAAAGTACCGCGACATCGCATCGAGCCATGCCTGCACCGGTGTGCTTTCGAGCGGCGTGAACGACAACAGCCGTTCCATCACCGTGCGCTGCAACGCCGGCAGATTGCCGGTGCTGCTCGCCGCGCGCCAGAAATCGGCAAGCCGCTTTTGCGCCTCCGCGCGTCCGCCGCGCGCCAAGCCGTCGGCGAACATCACGGCGTTGACCGCGCCCGCGGAGGTGCCGGAAACGCCTTCGACCACCAGGCGCTCGTCGCTGAGCAAATGATCCAGCACTCCCCAAGTGAATGCGCCATGCGCGCCGCCGCCCTGCAGCGCAAGATTGATGCGCTTGGTCTTCGGCGCAGCCTTCTGCTCCTTATCGCGGCCGGGCAACAAGGCGGAGAGAATTTTTTTCATGAAACCGTCATTCGGGCGCGCGCGGCGCGAGCCCGAACACCATAACACGGAAGGCGAAGCTCGCGATCGTCCGCATCATCGTGACGTTGCGGTGAATATGAATTCCGGACTCCCCGCCGCGTCAGCCGGCCGACCGGCCGAAGGGCCGGACCCGCGGCACGGCGCCGAAATGACTGTTTCACTCCGCGGTCCAGCCGCCGTCGATCGAGAGGTTGGCGCCGGTGATCGATTTCGCCGCATCGGAGCACAGATAGACGGCAAGGGCGGCGACCTGATCCACGGTGACGAACTCCTTGGTCGGCTGCGCGGCCAGGAGCACGTCGCGCTTGACCTGCTCCGCGGTCATTCCGCGCGCCTTCATCGTGTCCGGAATCTGCTTCTCGACCAGCGGGGTCCAAACATAACCGGGACTGATGCAGTTCGCGGTGATGCCGAAGGTCGCGACTTCGAGCGCGACCGTCTTGGTGAGACCGGCGAGCCCGTGCTTGGCCGAGACGTAGGCCACCTTGAACGGCGAGGCGACGAGCGAATGCGCGGAGGCGGTGTTGACGATGCGGCCCCATTTGCGCGACTTCATGCCGGGTATCGCGGCGCGAATGCTGTGAAACGCCGCCGCGAGATTGATCGCAATGATCTGGTTCCATTTTTCGATCGGGAACTCCTCGATCGGGGCGACGTACTGAATGCCGGCATTGTTGACGAGCACGTCGAGCGCGCCGAAAGTCTGCTCGGCGGTGTGCACCATGGCGGCGATCTCGTCGGGCTTGGTCATGTCCGCCGGCGAATAGACCGCCTTGACGCCGAAATCCTTCTCGATTCCGCTGCGTTCCTTTTCGATCGCGGCCTTGTCGCCGAAACCGTTGATGGTGACGTTGGCGCCCTGCGCCGCGAGCGCGCGGGCGATGGCAAGACCGATGCCCGAAGTCGAGCCGGTGACGAGAGCGGACTTTCCTTTCAGCATGACGATCCCCACTTCAAAAACGACATGGCGGCGAAAAGCGCCCTTTGCTGCCCGGACTGTCGGTCGGTCGCCGGCAATGTGGGACGCTTCTTGCTGCAGTGCAACGTGAAAGCCGGCAATCTCGTCACGTTTTCGCGAGGCCGGTCTAGACGCTACAATGCCGCACAGGAGCCTGCGGCCGGGCTCGACGACCCGCGTTAAGGACAGACGAACGTGCCGCACCCGATTTTCCCGGCGCCCGACCACGACCATGACCGCTGCGCGAGCGCGGCGATCGCTCACGCCGAAGAACTGTGTGCGGCGCGGGCGCAGCGACTGACGCCGATGCGTCGCCAAGTGCTCGAAGCGCTGCTCGCGAGCCATCGGCCGCTCGGCGCCTACGAGATCATGGAACGACTCGCGGACACCGGCCGTCCGGCGCCGATCACGGTCTACCGGGCGCTCGATTTCCTGCGCGACAACGGCCTTGTTCATCGCATCGAAAGCCGCAATGCATTCGTCGCCTGCGTGCACAATCACGCCGGCAAGGATCTCATCGTGTTCCTCATCTGCGAGCGCTGCGGCGCCGTCGGCGAAGCGCCGGGGGGCGGCGTCGCCGATGCACTCAAGGCGTCGTCGCGGGCGGCGGGCTTTGCGCCCAAAAGCCCGGTGATCGAAATCGCCGGCATTTGCTCGCATTGCCGCGCGCGCTGACGGGTTGCCTTTTCCCGCGCCGGCGGGTCTGGTCGGCTTCGTCCCTCACGCCTTCTCTCGCGTTGGAATCGGACCGAGCGTCTGTGCCTCACTCCCCGCAATCCCGTCCGCTCGATGCGATCGCGATCGCACTCATCGTCGCGCTTTGCCTGACCTGGGGCTTCAATCAGGTCGCGGTCAAGCTCGCCATCCACGATATCCCGCCGCTGATCCAGTCGGCGGCCCGTTCATTCGTCGCGGCGCTCCTGGTCGGAGCCTGGGCGCGGCTGCGCGGAATCGCGCTGTTCAAGCGCGACGGCACGTTGCCGGCCGGCATCGCCGCCGGCGCGCTGTTCGCTCTCGAGTTCCTGCTGATCTATCGCGGCCTCTTGTTCACCACGGCGACGCGCGCCGTGCTGTTCATCTATCTGGCGCCATTTTTCGTGGTGCTCGGATCGCGCTGGCTCATTCCAGGCGATCATTTCCGCCCCTCGCAATGGGGCGGGCTGGTGCTGTCGTTTGCCGGCATCGTCATCGCCTTCGGCCTGCCCACTCCGGCCGCCGATCCGCACCAAATGCTTGGCGATGTCATGATGGTGGGCGCCGCCTTGGCGTGGGCGGCGACGACCCTGGTCATCAAGGCGAGCCCGCTCAACCGCATCAGCGCCGAGAAGACCATGCTCTATCAGCTTGTGGTCTCGGTGCCGCTTCTCGCCGCGGGAGCCCTCGCCTTCGGCGAGCATGTCGAGGCGATGCCCTCGGCGCTGGCGCTCGGCGCCTTCGCCTACCAGGCCGTTTGGGTGGTGAGCGTCACCTATGTGGTGTGGTTCGCGCTGATCGTGCGCTATTCGGCCGCCAGGCTGTCGGCGTTTACCTTTCTGACCCCGTTATTCGGCGTCGCAGCGGGCCACTTGGTCCTGCACGAGCCGCTGACCCCGCCCTTCGGGCTTGCGGTCGCGCTGGTCGCCGCCGGCTTGGTCCTCGTCAACCGGCCGCGGTAAGGCTATATCCCTGTCACTCTTCCCCATTAGGAGGAGGACCATAGGGGCCAAGTGATGCATCAGGATGGCCCGCCGTCAGTCCCCCGGAGGGAAGGATAAAGGATTGCCCATGATGGAGTTTTCCGGCCCCGCCGAAAGGCATCGCACCGTCGCCGTGCGGGTGGGCAACGTCGCCGTCGGCGGCGGCGCCCCCGTCGTGGTGCAGTCGATGACCAATACCGACACCGCCGACGCCGAGGCGACCGCGCGGCAGGTGGCGGCGCTCGCCCGCGCCGGCTCGGAGCTGGTGCGGGTGACCGTGGACCGCGACGAGGCGGCGGCCGCCGTGCCGCACATCAAGGAGCGGCTGTTGCGGATGAACGTCGAGGTGCCGATCGTCGGCGATTTTCACTACATCGGCCATAAGCTCCTCGCCGATCATCCCGCCTGCGCCGAGGCGCTCGACAAATATCGCATCAATCCCGGCAATGTCGGCTTCAAGGAGAAGAAGGACCGCCAGTTCTCCGCCATCGTCGAGACCGCGATCCGCTACGGCAAGCCGGTGCGCATCGGCGCCAATTGGGGCTCGCTCGACCAGGAACTGCTCACGCATCTGATGGACGAGAACGCGCGCTCGAACCATCCGGCGGACGCGCGCGACGTGACCCGCGAGGCCATGGTGCAATCGGCCCTGTTGTCCGCCGCGCGCGCCGAGGAGATCGGCCTGCCGCGCTCGAAGATCATCATCTCCGCCAAGGTGTCGGCGGTGCAGGACCTGATCGCGGTCTACGGCGAATTGGCGC
>JASHRY010000166.1 GCA_030037105.1 Xanthobacteraceae bacterium | reverse complement strand
CCTACAGCCCAGACCTCAATCCGATCGAGCAGGTCTTCGCCAAGCTCAAGACCCTGCTCAGAAAAGCCGACGAGCGAACCGTCGAAACGACCTGGCGACGTATCGGAACCTTGCTCAACGCATTCCCTCCGCAGGAATGCGCAAAACTACTTCCGAAACGCAGGATATGCTTCAGCCTAAGTGAAATGGACTCTAGGTGTGACGCGCGGGACGGTTATTGCCACTCGCGCACGTCGACGAAATGTCCGGCGATGGCGGCGGCGGCGGCCATGGCCGGCGAGACGAGGTGGGTACGGCCCTTATAGCCCTGCCGGCCCTCGAAATTACGGTTCGAGGTCGAGGCGCAGCGCTCGCCGGGCGCGAGCTTGTCCGGATTCATGGCGAGACACATCGAGCAGCCAGGCTCGCGCCATTCGAAGCCGGCCGCGAGGAAAATCTTGTCCAATCCTTCGGCCTCGGCCTGCTCTTTGACCAATCCGGAGCCCGGCACGATCATCGCATTGACGTTCGCGTGCACCTTCTTGCCGCCGACGATGCGGGCGGCGACACGCAAATCCTCGATCCTCCCATTGGTGCACGAGCCGAGAAAGACGCGATCGACGGCGATATCGGTGATCTTCTCGCCGCCCTTGAGCCCCATGTAGGCTAGGGACCGCTCGGCGGCCTCGCGTTTGTGCTCGTCGGCGATGTTTTCAGGGCGCGGCACGCGGCCGGTCACGGAAACGACCTGCTCGGGGCTCGTTCCCCAGGTCACGAGCGGCGGCAGCTTGGCCGCATCGAGCCTGATTTCGCGGTCGAAAGGAGCGCCGTCGTCGGAACGAAGCGTCTCCCAATAGCGCTTCGCCTCGTCCCAAGCCTTGCCCTTCGGCGACTTGGGGCGATCCTTCAGATAGGCATAGGCCTTATCATCGGGCGCGATAAAGCCGGACTTGGCGCCGGCCTCGACCGACATGTTGCACACCGTCATGCGGCCTTCCATCGACAGCGCGCGGATCGCTTCGCCGGCATATTCGATCGCGTAGCCGGTGCCGCCGGCGGTGCCGATCTCGCCGATGATGCCGAGGATGATGTCCTTGGCGGTGACGCCTTGCGGCAGCCCGCCGTCGACGACCGTGCGCATGTTCTTCGATTTCTTCTGGATCAGCGTTTGCGTCGCCAAAACGTGCTCGACCTCCGAGGTGCCGATGGCGATGGCAAGCGCGCCAAAGGCGCCGTTGGTCGCGGTGTGGCTGTCGCCGCAGACGAGGGTCACGCCGGGGAGCGTAAAGCCCTGCTCGGGTCCGATGATGTGGACGATGCCTTGGCGCTTGTCGAACTCGTTGAAATATTCGAGGCCGAACAGCTTGGCGTTCTCGGCGAGATAGGCGATCTGCGTCGCACTCTCGGGGTCGGGGTTCCGCTGCCGGCGATCGGTCGTCGGCACGTTGTGATCGACGACGCACAGGGTCTTGTCCGGCGCCCGCACCTTGCGGCCGGAGAGCCTCAAACCTTCGAACGCCTGCGGGCTCGTCACCTCATGAACGAGATGCCGGTCGACATAGATGAGGCAGGTGCCGTCCGGCTGTTCGTCAACGAGATGGTCGTCCCAAATCTTATCGTACAGGGTGCGGGGTTTGCTCATCGATTACTCCGCCGCTTTTTCCTCCTCGGCGGCCGTTTCGGTTTGCGCGGCGTGATCCTGCCGTTCGACAATTCGCGCGGACTTGCCGCGCCGGCCGCGCAGATAATAGAGCTTGGCGCGGCGCACCTTGCCGCGGCGCACGATCTTGATCGAGTCGATCATCGGCGAGTAGAGCGGGAACACGCGCTCGACGCCTTCTCCGTAGGAAATCTTGCGCACCGTGAAGTTCTCGTTCAGTCCGGCGCCGGCGCGGCCGATGCAGACGCCTTCATAGGCCTGCACGCGGCTTCTTTCGCCCTCGACCACCTTGACGTTGACGAGAAGCGTGTCGCCGGGCTGAAAATCGGGGATGTCCTTCCCGGCGGTGAGCTTCGCCACCTGTTCGTTTTCGATCTGTTTGAGCAGGTTCATGGCGAATTCTCCATCGGCTGCGCTGCGGGCGCGGGTCCGGCCGAGGCTAAGCGGATAGGGCGAGCTTCTACGCTACCGCGCGGGCTTTGTCACCTTGCCGTCATCCCGTCCGCGAGCCGCTCCGAAAGCGCCTCAGGAAGGCCGCCCAGAGGTCGGGGCGGCGCTCGCGGGTCAGCCGTTCGGCCTCGGCGCGCCGCCAGGCGGCGATCTTGGCATGGTCGCCCGAAGTGAGGATTTCGGGGATCGGCCGGCCTTCCCAGAGTTGCGGGCGGGTGTATTGCGGATATTCCAATAAGCCGTCGGCGAAGCTTTCCTCGGCGCTCGAGGACGGCGCGCCCATGACGCCGGGCAAGAGGCGAACGCAGGCGTCGATCAGCGCCATCGCCGCGATCTCGCCGCCGGACAGCACATAATCGCCGATCGAGACTTCCTCCAGCGAGCGCGCCGCGATGACGCGCTCGTCCACGCCCTCGAACCGGCCGCAGATGAGGACAAGTCCGCTCCCACCGGCGAGTCCTTCGACGCGTGCCTGCGTCAGCGGCGTGCCGCGCGGCGACAGGAGCAGGCGGGGACGCGAATCCGTCGCGGTGGCGTCAATGGCGCGGGCGAGCACGTCGGCCTTCATCACCACGCCCGGACCGCCGCCGGCCGGCGTATCGTCAACAGTGCGGTGCTTGTCAGCTGCGAAGTCGCGGATGTCGACGACGTCGAGCGACCACGCGCCTGCCGCCAAAGCCCTGCCGGCGAGGCTTGCACCCAAGGGTCCGGGAAAGACGTCGGGGAAGATGGTGAGAACGCTTGCTCGCCACATGTTACGCCCGGTCCCTCGCCGTCGGCGCAACGACGACGATCCGTCCTCCCGCAACATCGACCAGCGGCACGGTCGCTTCGTTGAAAGGCAGCATCTGCGTGGGCTCGCCGTCCGCTTGGCGCACCTCGATCAAGTCGCCGGCGCCGAAATTGTGGATCGCGACGACGGTGCCGAGTTTTTCCCCGGCGCCATCGACGACGGCGAGGCCGATCAGATCGGCGTGATAGAACTCGTTGGCGTGCTCCGGCGCGGGCAGCCGTTCGCGCGGCACATAGAGCTTGACGTTCGCCAATCGCTCGGCGGCGCTGCGATCATGAACGCCCGAAAGCCGGGCGACGAAATGATTCTTGGCCGGCCGCAGCGCTTCGATCTCGAAAACGCGGCCGTCCTCGGCTTGCAACGGGCCGTGGCCGGCGATCGCTCCCGGGTCGGAGGTGAACGAATGCAGCCGGACCTCTCCGCGCACGCCATGCGCCGCGCCGATTTGCCCGAGGCAAATGCGAGCACCGAGCGCCATCGCTCGCCTCCGGTTACGCGGCCGGCGCCGCGCCTGCTGCCGGCGCTGCGCCCGGAGCCGCCGCGGCCTTGGCGGCCTCCTCTTTTGCCTTGCGTTCCTTGCGCGGGATCGCCTTCTCCGGATTGTTGCGTTTGGGCCGCTGCATCACGCCGGCGGCGTCGAGAAAACGCAGCACGCGATCCGACGGCTGCGCGCCCTTGGCGATCCAGGCCTTGACCTTGTCCAGATCGAGCTTCAGCCGTTCGGTTTTCTCCTTGGGCAGCAGCGGATTGAAATGGCCGAGGCGCTCGATGAAGCGGCCGTCGCGCGGCGAACGGCTGTCGGCGACGACGATGTGATAAAACGGCCGCTTCTTGGTGCCCGCGCGCGCCATGCGGATCGCAAGAGACATTTAGCTTTTCCTTTCTCATGTCGTCATTCCGGGGCGTCGCGAAGCGGCGAACCCGGAATGACGAAGACGGATGATCGACCTTTCACTTCTTCTTTCCCAATCCCGGAAGACCCGGAAATCCGCCCGGCAGCTTGGGGCCGAGGCCCGGAAGACCGCCCGGCAATCCGCCAGAGCTGCCGGGCAAATTCGGCGGCAGGCCGCCCGCGCCCGGTATCCCGGCCGGCAGGCCGCCCGGCATTTTCGCCGCGAGCTTCGCCATCTCTTCCGGGCTCGGCATGCCGCCGCCGAGGCCGAGCATGTTGGCGAGGCCGGCCATTGGGCCGCGCTTGGCGCCGCCCATCGCCTTCATCACATCCGCCATCGTGCGATGCATTTTGAGCAGGCG
>JASHRY010000165.1 GCA_030037105.1 Xanthobacteraceae bacterium | reverse complement strand
TATGCCTGCGGCATCTTTCCCATGGCGGAAAGCGCCGAAGATCCGGCGCTCTATTGGATCGAGCCGGAGCGGCGCGGCATCATTCCGCTCGATCGGTTTCACGTGCCGAGCCGTCTCGCACGCACCGTGCGTTCCAGCCGTTTTACGGTCATCGTCGATCATGATTTCGATGCCGTCGTCGATGGCTGCTCGCAACCGATGCCCGGACGGACCCGCACCTGGATCAACGCCCGCATCCGCACCCTCTACCGGAGACTCTATGAGCGCGGGGATTGCCATACGGTTGAGGTCTACGAGGACGGCGAGCTGGTCGGCGGGCTTTACGGGGTCAGCCTCGGACGGGCTTTTTTCGGCGAGAGCATGTTCCACCGCGTCCGCGATGCCTCCAAGGTCGCGCTGGTGCATCTGGTGGCGCGGCTCAAGGCCGGTCATTACCGCCTGCTCGACACCCAGTTCGTCACTGAACACCTGCGCACATTCGGCGCGGTCGAGGTGCCACGGCCCGCTTATCACAAGCTGCTCGATACCGCGATCCTCGGCGAGGGAAATTTCGGCGCGCTCGCGCTTGATCGCCCGATCTCCGGCAGCGCCGTGCTTGCCTGTCTTGCGGAAGCTACCCGGCCTTAATGCGATTGCGGTTGCGCCGGCGCGGCAGGCGCGACCGTTGGCGCAGACTGACGACGCGGCGACAAAGCAGGTCGTGGATGCGCCAAACCGCCCGCGCCACCGGGCGTCGGCTGAACCGCCGGTTCCGCGACGCGCGTCGGCAATGGTGAGGCGCAATCGGTCAGCCAGACATCGTAGATCGGATGCTCGACGGCGTGCAGGCCGGGACTCGAGGCAAACATCCAGCCGGTGAAGATGCGTTTGATTTCGCCCTGGAGCGTCACCTCGTCGACTTCGACGAAGGCGTCCGTGTTCGTCGGCTCGGTGGGTGGGCGCGTATAACACGCCCGCGGGGTGACCCGCAGCGCGCCGAATTGCACCGTTTCACCGATCGCCACATCGAAGGAGATGGTGCGGCCGGTGATCTTGTCGAGGCCGGCAAACACGGCGCGGGCGTTCTCGATCTTTTGCGTCGGCGTCTCGGTGACGACCGTGTCATCGGACGGCGGCGAGGTGTCCGCGGGTTGCGGCGGCGGTGGATAAGCCGGTTGCGGCATCACATGCGAGCGCTGTATGGGCGCCGGCGATGAGGATGGTGGCGCATTTCCCAGGGCCGGCGCAGCCGTCGGGCCTGCCGCGGGTGGCGGGGCCGGCGGAGCCGCGACCGCGCCGGGAGGCGGCGGAAGCGGCAGCGATTGGATATCGGAAGGCGCGCGCTCCGTGGGGTATGTCGGCGCCGAGGATTGCCCGGGGAACTGCACCGGTGGCGGTTGCGGCGGGAATGACCCGTTGGGAATATCGGCTGGCGGGCGCGGCGGAGAATCGTTGAAAATCCCTTGGGCCACGACCGGTCCCGCCGTAAGCGTCCCGCCGAGCACGGCCAAAAAAGCGACGATACGAAGCATGACGCCTCGGGCGCGATCAGGTTCGGCGTGTCATCGCGTGTCGCCGGGTTAACACGGCGAATGCGGCGAAACCAGGGATCAGTGACCGGTGGTCAGTCATTAGAGGCGGCTTAAATCGCGCCTTCGACCCAATCGCCTACCGCAAAGCTGCTCGCTGATTACTGACTACTGATTACTGATCACCTGGCGACCAGGCCTTGTAGTCGCCGGTTGCTTTGGGGCGCCGGCCCGACGCCAAGGTCGAGCCGCTCGGGCGGTAGGCGCCGGGCGTGCCGGTCAGATTGGGCCGATGCGGCCTTTCCCACCGATATGGTTTTGCCTTTTCCTGTGTCGGCGGCACATCGACGACATGATGCAGCCAGCCGTGCCAGTTCGGCGGGACAGTGGAAGGCTCTGCAACCCCGTTGTAGATCACCCAGCGGCGCTCGAGGCTGAGCATCGGATCGATGCGGCCGCCCTTCGCTCGATAATAGCGATTGCCGAACTCGTCTTCGCCGACGAATTCACCGTAAAGCTTGGTCCACAACTGGGTTCCAAAGGTCTGGCCGTTCCACCAGGTGAACAGGCGCAGCAGGAAAGTCTTCATTATTGTCGCGCGTTGGCGTGTAGCGTTCGCAATGGCGCGTGATGCCATTTCGCGCGGCTCCTGTCCAGGACAGCATGACTGGAACAGCGGCCCCATCGACTAGGTTGTTCACGCCCGGTCAAGGCAGCTCTGTTCCAAGGAGCGTGGCCGCCATCGCCGCCCATTCCGCCGCAAGGTCTCCCGTTGCCGCCTTGCGACGCGCTTGCCGGTACCAATAGCGGGCATTATCGAGATCGCCTTCGACCCGATGCAGGTAGGCATGGACCCAGGCGCAGTCCGCGCCTTCCCCGCTCATGGCGTGCTGATGCGCCTTATCCCAATCGTCCTTGCCGGCCCACCACAGCGCCGTGAGCGCGGCCGACAACCCAGGCGGCGGACTCCTATTCGAGAGGCTGCGCTTGAACGCCGAGGGGCTCATCGGATCAACGCCACCATGGCTGAGGCGGGAAACTTCCAGCCGCCTGCTCAATCACCTCGCCGAGCGCGAACAATGTCTCCTCTTCGAACGCCCGCCCGATGAGTTGCAGGCCAAGCGGCAGACCCTGAGCGTCGAGTCCGGCCGGAACGGACATACCAGGCAGCCCCGCCATGTTGACCGTCACCGTGAACACGTCGTTGAGATACATTTCGATCGGATCGACGCTGCCCTTTTCGCCGATGGCAAAAGCGGCGGATGGCGTCGTCGGCGTGAGGATGGCGTCGATGCCGGCCGCAAAGCACTCGTCGAAGTCGCGCTTGATCAGCGTGCGCACCTTCTGTGCGCGCAGATAATAGGCATCGTAATAGCCGGCGGACAACACATAGGTGCCGATCATGATGCGCCGGCGCACTTCCTTGCCGAAGCCGGCCGCGCGCGTGCGCTCGTACATTTCGTCGATATCGCGGCCGGGAACGCGCAGCCCGTAGCGCACGCCGTCATAGCGGGCGAGATTGGAAGAGGCTTCCGCCGGCGCCACGATGTAGTAAGCCGGCAGCGCGTATTGGGTGTGCGGCAGCGAAATCTGCACCGTGTCGGCGCCCGCGTCCTTGAGCCATTGCACGCCCTCTTCCCACAGCGCCTC
>JASHRY010000164.1 GCA_030037105.1 Xanthobacteraceae bacterium | reverse complement strand
AAAAATGCAACACTGGATCAAAAGAGTCACAGCCTGTGAACATCGGTGGATGACGCCCCATGGACGATGAACGGTTCGAGCACGGTCCCGATGTCCGCCCGCACCACCAGGTCGGCAATGTCGTCGAACTCGGTCGCCTCGCGATTGATGATGGCGAGTTGCGCGCCATTGCGCTTGGCCATCAAAGGAAATCCGGCCGCCGGCCAGACCACGAGCGAGGAGCCGATTGCCAGAAACAGATCGCAGGACAAAGCAAGGTCCTCGGCGCGCCGCATGGCGGCCTCGGGCATCGCCTGCCCGAACGATATGGTCGCGGTCTTGATGTAGCCGCCGCAGGCGGGGCAGTCGGGGGCGCAGCCATTGGCGGCCTCCATCCGCTGGCGCACCCACGATAATTCGTAGCGCGCGGCGCAATCGAGGCACAATGCGTAGGTTGTATTGCCGTGCAACTCAACGACATGTTCGGGCGCGATCCCCGAGGCTTGGTGCAGATTATCGATGTTCTGCGTGATCACCGCCGGCACCTTGCCGGCGCGATAGAGATCGGCGAGCGCGCGGTGCCCTCGGCCCGGCCGGGCGCCGCCGAACTCGTCGATCATGGCGAACCGTCGCCTCCAGGATTCGTTGCGCGCCTCCTGGCTTGACAGAAACTCGTCGAATGGGATCGGCTGATTCTTGGTCCACATCCCGCCCGGCGAACGGAAATCGGGAATGCCGCATTCGGTCGAGATGCCGGCCCCGGTAAAGGGCACGATGACGCTCGCCGCGCCGACGATATCCTTGAGGCGCGCAACGGCGATCTCGAGGTCGGGCGCGACCATTCTTCGCGGCTCCCCTAAAGCCATATTATATCGGTCCCGCCGTCGTGAGCCTCCATACGGAGGATAACGGCAGGCCCACACCGTCGGAGGTTCATGATGCGTTATCTGCACACAATGCTGCGCGTGCGCAATCTCGACGCGGCGCTCGATTTCTATTGCAACAAGCTCGGCCTCACCGAGGTGCGCCGCCGGGTCGACGACAAGAATAAGTACACGCTGGTGTTCCTGGCGGCGCCGGCCGACGGCGAATTGATCGCCGAGGGACCGCGCGGGCGCCAATCGCCGCTGATCGAGCTGACCTACAATTGGGACAGCGAAGAGGATTACGGCGAAGCGCGTTATTTCGGCCACCTCGCCTACGAGGTCGACGACATCTATGCGCTGTGCGAGCGGCTGCTGAAGGCGGGCGTGACCATCAACCGGCCGCCGCGCGACGGCATGATGGCGTTCGTGCGCTCGCCCGACAGGCAGTCGATCGAACTGTTGCAGAAGGGGGAGCCGCTGCCGCCGCGGGAGCCTTGGGCCTCGATGCCCAATACCGGACATTGGTGAGGGATCGGTTCATCCGAGATTGCTTGCCGCTCGCGGCAAAGCTCTCTATATGTCGCGATCCTTTACGTATCGCGCCCATTTTGCGCGCGGCTCGCGCCCTTCGTCTAGCGGTCCAGGACATCGCCCTTTCACGGCGGAAACACGGGTTCGAGTCCCGTAGGGCGCACCATTGAGTGCAAGGCGCCGACGTTTCCCTCGGTCACCGGCTCAACGAAGGAGCCCGGAGGCGTATGGTTGGAGATCCGAGGAAGAAAGCGTGGCAATTGATCCCTGGTGCCGGCATTTTTAAGCCGATAAACTCACTCATCCCTCCGGAGGAATACGCATGGTTTCCCGACGCACCGCAATCGCAGCGATCGCCGGCCTGATCGGAATGGCGGCCCCGGCCTTGGCACAGAAGAAGTCACCCCGTTTTATCCGCTACGATACCAATGGAGACGGCAAGGTCGACCTCGACGAAGCCAAAAAAGCCGCCAGCGATGTGTTCGACAAGCTCGACGTCAACAAGGCTGGCAAGCTCAGCTTCAAGGAACTGCGCGGGCGCTTGAGCCATCGGGAATTTGCCGCCGCGGATACCGACAAGGACGGGAGCTTGAGCAAGGCCGAATATCTTGCCGTGGTCGAACGGCGCTTCAAATTGGCCGATAAGGACCATGACGGCTTTCTAAAGTCGTGGGAGTTCCACACCCGCGCGGGTCACTACCTGTCCCGATTGTTGGATTAACGCTTACAGAGAGACCCATAGCGGAAGGCAGCGGCTGCGAAGAGATCGGCGGATAAGGCCATAGGACCTTACCGGCGGCGTTTGACAGTCGCTTGGCCGTTTTCACTACGGAAACACCGGCTTCGCTCCCTATAGGGCGCGCGCTGCCGCAGAAGATTCGTCCCTTTGTCCGCCCGCGGACTCACCTGCGTCATGGACCCGCCACAGAGTCTCGTTAGCGTGCAGCCCTGGGAGGGGTGATGCAGGGAGGACGATCATGATACTGCACACCGGGACGGCGGAGCGTGCACGGCCGGTCACTGACGACAAGAATAGTTGTCCGCAATGCAGCGCCTGGCTGCTCGCACCCGACTGGTCCGAACATATCAGCGAGCGTTGCGTGCGTCACACTTGGTCATGCGAAGCGTGCGGATATGAATTCGAGACGACGGTCTTCTTTCCCGCAATTGGGAAAACCACCGCATAGCACCGCTGTACTCGACTAACCTTTCGATATATTCACCGCCGTGCTGGATAACGGTGCCGCCGGCCGTTGAAGTCTTCGACCACGGCGCCACCCTCGCTCAAATAGCCGGGTCCGATCGGCGATTTTCCGAAGCCGCCGGGAATGTCGAGCACATAGGTCGGCTGGCACAAGCCCGAATAGCGGCCGCGCAGCCCGCGCATCAGCCCCTGGCCTTCGGTGATCGACGTGCGCAGATGTCCCGTGCCCGGCGCCAGATCGGCCTGGTGCAGGTAATACGGCTTGATCCGGCATTCGACCAGCGCGCGCATGAGGGCGCCGAGCGTTTCGACGTCGTCGTTCACCCCGCGCAACAGCACCGATTGCGAGAGCATCGGTATGCCGGCGTCGATGAAGCGCGCGCAGGCCGCACGCGCCCTCTTGGTCAGTTCGCGCGGATGATTGGCGTGAATGACGACGAAGGTTGCTTTTCGCGTCCGCAGCGCGCGGATGAGCGCTGCCGAGATGCGCTCCGGCGCCACGACCGGCAGGCGCGTATGCACGCGGATCACCTTGACGTGGTCCACGGCGGCAAGCCGCGTCACGATGCCGTGGAGACGACGCGCGGAGATAAGGAGCGGATCGCCGCCGGTAAGGATGACCTCCCAGATTTCGGAATGCGCGCGGATGTAATCAAGCGCGGCCGCGAGCGCTTGCGGCGACAGCCCGCCGCGCCCCGGCCCGACCATTTCGCGGCGGAAGCAGAACCGGCAGTAGATCGCGCAGGCATTGACGAGTTTCAGCAGCACCCGGTCGGGATAGCGGTGAACGATGCCGCTCACCGGGCTATGTGCTTCGTCCCCGATCGGATCGGGATCTTCCTCCGGCCGCTCGTCAAGCTCGCGCGCGTCGGGGACGAACTGCCGCGCGATCGGATCATTCGGATCGGCCGGATCGATGAGGTCAGCCATCGCCGGCGTGATGGCGACGGCGTAGCGCGCGGCGACCTTTTCCAGCGCCGCGAGCCGATCGGCGCCGGTCAGACCGGCCTCGACGAGCGCGGACGGACTGCACAAGGTCTTTTGGGCGGCGGTGATCATGGACGGCCTCGTTCGCGGCGATCGGGCCCTTATGCGCGATGCCGCCGCTCGCGGGCAAGTCCGGCGGAAACGTGGGGATTTTTGCGTTGCCGTCTCGCGGATGTACGGATATGATCCGTACAGGATCAGGCAATGAGGAAACTGCGATGGAGGAAACTTACGCAGCGCGCGAAGATCGGATCGAGTTGCGGACCACCAAGGAGGAAAAACGACTCCTGACAACGGCAGCCGTCTATGAACGGCTGGACGTGACCAGCTTCGTCATGCGCGCCGCGCTACCGGCCGCCCGCGACGTCGTCGACCGCGCCGAGCGCATTGTGCTCGGTGCGCGCGACAGCAAGCGTGTGCTTGAACTTTTGGAAAATCCGCCCAAGCCGGCCCCGGCCCTCATGGCTGCGGCACGGCGCCGCGTCGCCCGAAAAAAGTAGCGGTGGTGCCGGACTGGCGCGAGGAGCCCATTGGGCGACATCACGACCGCAAGAGCTTCGACTGCGGTGCTGCCGCGCTCAACGAATACCTCGACCACTACGCCAGGCAGAATCACGAATCGGGCGGTGCCAAGACCTTCGTCGCGGTGTCGCCGGCCGCGCCGGCGCGCGTACTCGGTTTCTATACGATCAGCCCCGGCTCGGTGGCGTTCACCCGCGTGCCTGCGCGGTTCACGAAGAAGCTCGGCCGCTACGATGTACCGGTCTTTCGGCTGGGGCGCCTCGCCGTCGATCGCTCGGTGCAGGGCCGCGGTCTCGGCGGCGACCTGCAGCTAGAGTCTTTTTCATTGAGCCTGAATCGATTTGGGATTCCCGAATCAGGTTGGTTCTGATTCAAGATGCTGGCTGGGGAGGAGGCCAGCATCG
>JASHRY010000163.1 GCA_030037105.1 Xanthobacteraceae bacterium | reverse complement strand
CGCTGATTTGCGTATACGGCGCGCTGTTCGGTCGTAACGCTGGGAGGCGCGGGCGGCTTTTGTCCGGCCGTAGGCGGCACCGCCGCCGGGCCGGGTGCGGAAGCAAGAAAAGCGATCACATCGGTGCGGTCCTGCTCGGTCTTGAGACCGGGGAACGGCATTCTGTTTCCAGGCACCACCTTCTGCGGATCGGCAAGATAAGAGTCCAGGTTCCCGGGACTCCAGACAATATTCGCCTGTTTCATCGCCGGCGAATAGCTGTAGCCGGGGAGGGCCCCGGCCTTGCGTCCGATGATACCGGCAAGCGAAGGGCCCAGCATGGTCATGCCGGGATCGAGCGCGTGGCACGCTTGGCATTTCTTGAATACTTGCCGCCCGGCGGCAGGATCGCCACCGGGCGAAGGCGCCCCGTTTGACCTCGCCGGCGCGAGCACACTCGTCTGCGGCGTATCGGCAGCCGCAACATGATTGTGAGGCGAAAGTGCAGGGGTCGGAGTCGTCGTCGGTGAGCTTGGAGTTGCAAACACCGCAGCGGAAGGATCGGATCGGCCTGCCGCCGCCGGAATTGCGCGAACATGCTCCGCCGCAACGGGATTGACGGATGCGGGATGGGAAACCTGACGGGAGGCGAGGAACAGGCCTCCGCCGATCAGGCACAGCCCTATTCCCACAATGTACCAGTCCTGCACTGCCCTCCACATCGATTATCTCCGCCAGTTTTTTCCGATCGATTATTTTCCCGACCTATGCGGCCTCGATCAGCACCTTGAGCGCCCGGGTGTCGGCTGCACGCCCGAACGTGTCGTAAGCTTCGAGAAGCCGGTCAAGATTGAAGCGGTGTGTGATCAAACGCTTCGGATCGATCCTGCCGGATTGCACGGTCTTGAGCAGCATCGGCGTCGTGACGGTGTCCACGAGCCGCGTCGTGATCGTGATGTTGTGCGACCACAGGCGCTCGAGGTGGAGGTCTACCTTGACGCCGTGAACGCCGATATTGGCGATGGTACCTCCGGGCGCGACAATGTCTTCGCAAAGCACGAAAGTCGCGGGAATGCCGACCGCCTCGATGGCAGCATTCACGCCGCGTCCGCCGGTCATCTGCATCACCGCTTCCGCGGCCCTGCCGTCCTTGCTGTTGACGGTTGCCGTGGCGCCGAACCGCTTGGCGGTGTCGAGCCGGTTACCATCGAGGTCGATCATGATGATGTCGGCGGGCGAGTAGAACTGGGCGGTCAGCAAGGCGGCGAGGCCGATGGGGCCGGCGCCGACGATCGCCACGCTGTCGCCGGGCCGAACCTTCCCGTTCAGGACGCCGCATTCGAAGCCGGTCGGCAGGATGTCGCTCAACATCACCAAGGCGTCCTCCTCGACGCCTTTCGGCACTCGATAGAGGCTGGTGTCCGCATGGGGTATGCGCACGTACTCGGCTTGCGTTCCGTCGATTTCATTGCCCAGAATCCAGCCGCCCGTCGTGCAGTGCGAGTACATGCCGCCGCGGCAGTATTCGCATCTGCCACAGGCGGAAATGCAGGAGATAAGAACACGATCGCCCGGACGGAAGGTAGTAACGCCGGCACCGATGCTGTCCACGACGCCGACGCCCTCATGGCCGAGAATGCGTCCCGGCTTGCAAGTCGGCACGTCGCCTTTGAGGATATGCAAGTCGGTTCCGCAGATGGTCGTCTTCGCAATCTTCACGACGGCGTCCGTCGGGGCAGTAATCTTCGGCAGTGGGCGATCTTCCAGCGCTTTCTTGCCGGGTCCTTGATAGACAAAAGCTTTCATGATCCTTCTCGCGTGCGATCTAACCGATATCGAGACGGTCCAAGATCAATAAATATCTTATTATCAAAAGTCGAAGTCGTGTTGATATTGGTCAATGATGACTTCTGGTCTCGGGGGTTGGCTGGCGACCGTTGATGCAGGTCAAGTTGGGCGACGTAAATTGTCGAAGGAAACGCCTCGTTCCCGGATGATATTGATCTGAGTCAATACATCGGAAAAAAAGCGCTTTTGAATAATTTTATAAAGCGAGACATGGGAACATGGACCTCAGGGAAGCAATCTACACGCGCCGCGCGGTAAGGGATTTCACCACTGAGCCGGTCGACGATCGGATAATTTGCGAGCTCATTGATGCCGCCGTTCAGGCGCCGAGCGCGGTCAATCAACAACCGTGCTCGTTCTGCGTCGTTCGCGACGGCGCCGTGTTAGGCAAAATATCGCGTGAGGCGAAGGCGCATATGCGAAAAGCTCGCCAGTCGGCCTTATATCGCATCATTTCAACGAGATATTGAACGACCCCGATTTCGACATCTTCTATCACGCACCGGCGCTCATCGTGATTTCCGCCGCGGCGAACATCCCATGGGCAATCGAGGACTGTGCGCTCGCCGCGGAAAACCTCATGCTGGCGGCGCGCGGCGCCGGCCTCGGCACCTGCTGGATCGGATTTTCCCAGGTCTGGCTCGGGACGCCCGAAGGAAAGGCGACCCTCCACCTTCCGGCGACGTACAAGCCCGTTGCCCCGATTATCGTCGGCCATCCGAAATCAGCGCCGCCGCCGGTGCCGAGAAAAGAACCGGAAATCCGCTGGATCAATTCTTGACGGGCGGCGACCGCGTCGCTCGAATGGATAATTCTTATGTCGTCTGCGCGGCGGTTGAGCGGAAGCGCAGAATGGCGAGAAGAAAGAACAGCCCGCCGATGCCCGCCACCAGCGCGAATTGCGGCCACACCACGTCGATACCCGCGCCGCGATAAAGGATCGACTGCGCGAAGGATACGAAATGTGTCGATGGCGAAGCCTGCATTACGGTCGCCAGCCATGGCGGCATGCTTTCCAGCGGCGTGTTGCTGCCGGAAAGCATGATCATCGGCAAGTAGATCAAAAGATAGAGCAAGCCGAGCTGCGGCATGGAGCGCGCGATGGTGCCGATGAATATGCCGATGGCGCAGGCGAAGAACAGATAGATCGCCACTCCGACCATGAACAGCGGGATCGATCCGGCGATGGGAACGCCGAGCAAAGTGCGAACGACCAGATAAAGCGAAAGGCCGACCGCCGCGGTGATCACCAGGCCGTTCGCCCAGACCTTGGACATCGCGATCTCGAACGGCGTCAGCGGCATCACCAGAAGATGGTCCATCGTGCCGTGCTCCCGCTCGCGTACAATCGCGGCGCCGGCGAGAATGATTGCCAGCATGCTGACGCTGTTGATGATGCCCATGACGCTGGTGAACCACGCGCTGGTGAGGTTGGGATTAAACAGGATGCGTACGTCGAGATTGACCGGCGGCGGCGCCGCGCCTTCGGCATGCGATAGGAAGTCACGTATCTCGGTCATGATGATCTGTTGCGCATAGTCCGCGCCAAGGCCGCCCTGAACCATCATGGTGGCGTCAACATTGAGTTGGATCGCGGGGTTGCGTCCGCCGAGAACGTCCCGCTCGAAGTTTGGCGGGATGTCGACCATGAAAGTGTATTTGCCCAAGTTCATGAGCGGAACGATGTCCCGCTCGGCGAGCCGTTGCGGTTGATGGAAATAGGGCGGCAAGAACGCGCGAATGATTCGTCGCGACAGTTCCGAATGATCCTCGTCGACCACTCCGATTGAAGCATTATGCACCTCCTGCGAATAGCTGTGCGCTTGCGCTATGATCGCTAGCGAAAATGCATAGACGACGAACCCGAGCAGCACGAAATCGTGAAAGAAACTGCGCAGCTCCTTGGTGCCGAGCCAGAAGATGTTTCCGATCTTGCGCATCCGTCGGGTTCCTAGCGTTCCTGCTTGCGCAGAAGGACCAAACTGATCAGCGTCAAGACCGGGATAAAAACGGCAAGCTCCATCACATGCCCCGCAAGTTCGGCAAAGCTTAACCCCTTGGTAAAGGCGCCGACGCTGATCGGTATGAAATAAGTCATGGGGAATGCCCGCCCCATGATTTGCGCTGTTGCCGAGAGCGAGGATACCGGCACCATCATTCCGGAGAACTGCGAAGCCGGCAGGAACGTCATGATGGCGGTGCCAAACAGCGCGGCGATCTGCGTGCTTGCGAACGCCGAGATCACCATGCCGTAGGCGGTCGTCGCAGTGACGTAAACCAGCACGCCGAGAAGGAGCGCGAGAAAGCTGCCCTTGAGCGGCACCTGGAAGACGAACAACGCCATGAGGAACATCAGCGCAAAGTTCGTCATGGCGATGCCGATGTAGGGAATTTGCTTGCCGAGCAGAAACTCGATGCGAGTGACCGGAGTCACATAAAGATTGGTGATCGAGCCAAGCTCTTTCTCGCGCACGATGGCGAGCGCCATGAGAATCGCCGGAAACAACGCCAGCAACATCGATAGGCTCGTCGGCACCATGGCGTAGACGCTTTCGAAATTCTGGTTGTACTTGAACCGCACTTCGATTCTGGCGGCCGAACGCGCCTGCGGCAGAGTCGTCTTGACCGCTGGATCCGTCAGATAGAGTTGATGCATGGCCTGCAGATAGCCGCGGATGGTATCGGCGCGGAACGGCATGGCGCCATCGACCCAGGCGCCCACCCAGGCCGGTCGGCCGGCCTCCAGATCACGACCAAATCCGGGAGGAATCTCGACGGCGGCTCTGATGGCCCCACTCTGCATACGCTTTTGCAGATCGGCATAACTGGCTAGCGCGGACCGTTCCACGAAGTAAGTCGACCCTCTCAACTCCTCGAGGTAGGCGCGGCTCTCGTGACTCTGATCGCGGTCGAGTACGGCGAATGTCAGGTTATTGACGTCCGTCGAAATGCCGAAGCCGAATGCCAACATTAAAAAAACCGTGCCGAACATGGCGAAGGTGAGACGAATTGGATCGCGCAGAAGCTCCATTGTCTCCCGGATGGTGTAAGCGAAGAGACGTCGAAGGCTCAATAGCGGCCGCGGCGGCGACGGTGCCGGTCCGTCTGCAGCGGCGGGAGCCACGATGTCGCCGGTAGAGTCGACGGCGGATGATCCTGTCGCCTCCTCCAGATAACTGATGAACGCCCCCTCCAACGTGGCGGCGCCGCGAGACTCGATTAAATTGCGGGGCGTATCGGTCGCGAGAACACGCCCCGAGTCCATGAGCGATATGCGGTCGCAGCGCTCGGCTTCGTTCATGAAATGGGTCGAGACAAAGATCGTCACGCCCTGATTGCGCGAAAGATCGATCAACAGCTCCCAGAAATGATCGCGTGCCAGAGGATCGACGCCTGAGGTCGGCTCGTCGAGAATAAGCATTTCCGGCTCGTGCACGATGGCGACCGCCAACGACAGCCGTTGCCGAATACCCAACGGCAGGTTCGAGGCGAGTTGATCGAGATACCCGTTAAGGCTGAAATGCGCGACCAGCTCGCGAAAGCGTGCGGCGGCTTTTTGGGCCGGAAGATGGAAAAGCCGCGCGTGAAGCTCGAGGTTTTGGCGGACGGTAAGTTCCGCATAGAGCGAGAACGATTGCGACATGTATCCGACGCGCCGGCGCGAATTGATGTCGCGGGCGTCCAGCGCCCGGCCGAACAAAAGAGCTTGGCCTTCGCTCGGTGCCAGCAAGCCAGTCAGCATTTTCATCGTCGTGGTCTTGCCGCATCCGTTCGAGCCGACAAAGCCGAAAATCTCGCCGCGCTCGATGGTGAAATTCACGTGATCGACGGCGGTAAACTCGCCAAAGCGGCGGGTAAGGTCGCGCGCAATGATGACCGGCTCGGCGTTTACAGTGCGGTTCGCCGGTATCTCCAGCCTTTTGCGTCCGGCCCGGAGTTCCTCCGGGAGCAGCGCGATGAACGCTTCCTCGACGGTAGGCGTTTGCGTCCTCG
>JASHRY010000162.1 GCA_030037105.1 Xanthobacteraceae bacterium | reverse complement strand
CCGGCGCCTGCCCCTGCCGCCCCTGCCGCCCCTGCCGCCCCTGCCGCGCCCGCCGCGCCCATGCCGCCGAAGGCTTCCTTGAGGATGTCCTCAAAGCTGCCGAATCCAGCGCCACGGCCGCGCCGCGTGCTGCGGGTAAAACCCTCCGGGCCGAAGCTGAAGGTCTCGAATTCAGCCTCTTGTCCGAAGCCGCTGGGACCGCCGGCGCCGCCAGCGCCTTGGCCGGCCCGAAAACCTTCGAAGCCGCGGAACCGCGGCTTGCCTTCGGCGTCGATCTCGCCACGGTCATACGCCTTGCGCTTGTCCTCCTCGCCGAGGATTTCATAGGCGGCATTAAGCTCGGCAAAGCGCGACGCCGCCTTCGGATCGTTCTTGTTGGCGTCGGGATGGAGTTTCTTGGCCTGCCGCCGGAAGGCGCTCTTGATGTCGGCCGCGCTCGCCTTGCGATCGACGCCCAACACCTCATAGGGATCGCGCATTCCCCATCGACTCCGCTTTGGTTTGGGGCCGGCCCCGCCCGCCCGCGTCCGTTTCAATGTGGGCCTTGAGCGGGCGCGCCGCAATGCAACACCGCGCCGCGAGATAGCCCGATCAGCCGCGGTTGAAGGGTTTCAGGCTCCTCACCTCCCACTTGCCGTGATCGGTGCGGCAAGCCTCGCCCTGCAGCCAGGATTCCGATCCTCCGCGCATATAGCTGGCAAGGAAATCGCGGCAGGTGAAGCCGCCTTCGCTATAGGAGGCGGCGAGCGGGGTGATGTTGCCGCCGGCGCCGGTCTGCGGATTCTCCCAGGGGATGCTGTTATCCTTGCCGCCGCGCGTCAGCGCGTACGTGGCAACCTCACGCGCATAGGCGAGATCGACCTCCGTCGGCTCCGAAGCATCCGCCTTATGGCCGGCCTGCTCGCTTGGTCGACCGATGGCGCCGGTCGTGTCCGGGTCCGCATCGCTCTTCGAAATGAGCGAGGCGAGCTGATAGGAGCAGCCGGCGACGGCAAACGCGCAAAGCACGGCGGCAAGCGTCGTCAATCGACGCAGCGGCCTGCATAGGCGCGGCGCCGCGGTTCCATTATATAGAGACCGGCGGCGCACATCCCGATCGCACGCGAGCACCTGGGTACTCCGAGAATGTCCGACGCAGCCTCGATAGAACACCCGTCATGGTTAACGAGCGGTGACTTCACCACCGCCGACGACCCGCTGCCTCTGTTCGCGGCCTGGTTCGCCGAGGCCAGGCGTTCCGAGCCGGTCAATCCGGAGGCCATGGCGCTAGCAACCGTCGATGGCGACGGGCTGCCCAACACGCGGATGGTGCTGCTGAAGGGGTTCGACGAGCGCGGCTTCGTGTTCTACACGAATCTCGACAGCGTGAAGGGGCATGAATTGGCGGCCGCGCCCAAGGCGGCGTTGACGTTTTATTGGAAGTCGCTGCAGCGCCAAGTGCGCCTGCGCGGCGACGTCGAGCCAGTCTCGGCGGCGGAGGCCGACGCTTATTTCGCCACGCGCCCGCGCCCGGCGCAGATCGGCGCTTGGGCCAGCAAGCAATCGGCGCCGCTCGAAAGCCGCCTGACATTTGAAAAAGCGGTGGCGATCTATACCGAGAAGTTCGCGCTCGGCACGGTGCCACGGCCGCCGCATTGGTCGGGCTATCGCGTCAAGCCGCAGGAGTTCGAGTTCTGGCAGGAGCGGCCGTTCCGGCTGCACGACCGCATCGCTTTCACGCGCCCCGATCCGAGCGCACAGTGGCGCAAATCGCGGCTCTATCCTTAAGAAAGATGCGATTGCGCAGAACGGCCTCCTTTTAATTGGAAAAGATCACGCATGAACTAAAAGCGTTGACTGCCGTTTCGATTGAGTCGGATCATGGTTCCAGGTCGGCAGGAGCGGAAAAAGCCAATGTCAACGAATAATCAGCCGCGCCGCACGCTGCTTCTCACCGGGGCGAGCCGCGGCATCGGCCACGCCACCGTGAAGCGGTTTTCCGCCGCCGGTTGGCGCGTCATCACCTGCTCGCGGCATCCGTTTCCGGAAAATTGTCCGTGGGAGGCGGGGCCTGAAGACCACATCCAGGTCGATCTGGCGGACGCGGAAAACACCGACGCCGCGATCAAAGAGATCAAAGGGCGCCTGAACGGCGAACTCAATGCGCTAGTCAACAATGCGGCAATCTCGCCGAAGATGGCGAACGGCGGACGCCTCGGCTCGATCGACACCTCACGCGACGACTGGCATCACGTTTTCCGGGTGAATTTTTTCGCTCCGATCATGCTAGCGCGCGGGCTCCTCGACGAGCTCAGGGCGGCCAAGGGCTCCGTCGTCAACGTCACCTCGATCGCCGGCTCTCGCGTGCATCCCTTTGCCGGCGCCGCCTACGCGACCTCGAAGGCGGCGCTCGCCGCGCTGACCCGTGAGATGGCCGCCGATTTCGGCCAGCTCGGCATCCGCGTCAACGCCATTGCGCCGGGCGAGATCGACACCGCCATGCTCTCCCCCGGCACCGAAAAGATTCTCGAACATATCCCGATGCACCGTCTCGGCACGCCCGACGAGGTGGCGAAGATCATCTACGTGCTGTGCACGGATACCGCCTCCTACGTCAACGGCGCCGAGATCCACATCAACGGCGGCCAGCACGTATAGTCATTCCGGAGACGCGAGCGAAGCACGTGGGCCCGAAATCCACAAACCCTGTCGGTGCAGGTCTGGCGTTGTCTTTGTTAAGGTTCCGGGCTCGCCGCTGCGCGCTCCGTGGTCGAGCGGCATCGAGAACGTGAAGCGCGTCTCCTCGGCCGACGACTCGGCATGGATTTTCCCGCCGTGCGCATGCGCAATTTCGGAGGCGATATAGAGGCCGAGGCCCAACCCCTTCTGATCGGGCCGAACCTCACCGCGGGTGAAGGGATGAAACAAGCGATCCATCACCGCGGCAGGTATGGGGGGACCCTTGTTGCTGACCACCAATTCGAAACGGCCGCCGGTCGCCGCCTTCACGCGCACCGGCGCGTTTTCGGCGCCGTAGGTCAGGGCATTGCCGAGCAGATTGGAAAAAAGCTGGCCGATGCGAACGCGGTCGGCGACGACCGGACGCGTCAGATCAAATTCGACCTCGATGATCCGCCGGGGATGGATGGTCTGCAACTCGGCGATGACTTGCTTGAGAACGGGTTCCAAAGGCGTGGTGGCGCGCGTCAGCGTCAATCCGGGACCGAGACGGCCGCGGGCGAAGTCGAGCACATCGTTGATGAGGGCGGACATGCGGGCGACGCTTTTATCCATCATCGCGACGATGGAGCGCGCCTTCTCGTCGAGCGGCGTCCTTTGCAGCAGCGCCGTGCCGGCTCCGACGGAAGCCAGCGGATCGCGCAGGTCGTGGCCGAGAACGGCGATGAACTGCTCGCGCAACTCCGCCGTGGTGCGCGCGTCGAGAAGGCTGGCTTTCGCCGTCGCCAGCCGTTGACCGGCATCGAGGTGAAAAGCGATCAACTCGGCGAACAGCTTGAACATCCCGATCACGCCCGGATTTTTCAGCGCGGCCGGCTTGGGATCGATCGCGCACAGCGTGCCGAAGAAGCCGCCGTCCTTGAGGAAAATCGGCATCGAAATGTAGCTTTGGAAGCCATACATCTTCGGCGTGGGATGTCGGCAATAGGCGCCATCCTCGGCGACGTGATCGATGACTACGGCCTCACGGTTTTGCCGGACCTCGCGGCAGATCGTCGTTTCGACCGGAAGTTCGCCGCCGGGTTTGAGCCCGAAGTCGATTTCGTCATTGACCGCGAGGCAGACCCAGCGGTTCTCAGTGACGCGCGCGACCGCGGCGAAGCCCATCCCGGTGACGCGGCATACGACATTCAGGATGGTCGGAACCGCCTCGATGTTCTCGACCGCGTCGATATCCGCCGCAAAATCGCTATTCATCTCGCGAAATCCATGGACCAGTCCTGACTTTTACATGAAATTCACAACGGTGGCGATGACTCAACCACAAGGCGTCGCCGCTCGACGCGTCAAATTTCCGCCAGAATTCCATCCGGCCTGAATAAGTTTGGCATGAATTGACTGCCCGCGCCGGAACGGCGGCTCATATTCCGACCGCGAGGTATAGTGTTATGCTTTTGCCATCGGAGACAATATTCATCCCATAGATTCGTTCCTTGAGGATTCGTTCCTTGAGATCATTTCAGAAACGGCTTCGCAAGAAAGCCGCGACGCGAGATGGCCGGGAGCCAAGGCGGACCGGCGCAATTTGCACTGTCGCCTTCACCGATACAAAAAGTCGAGCACCGCGGTCTCGGCGAGGACCGCTTCGGGAATGCCGTGGCGCGCGGAACGGGTGCGCTCTTCGGCGCTCTGCGTCGCCTGCAGATAGGCGCCGAGATGGCGCGCGCGCTCGATGATCCGCTCGCCCTCGGGCAGCCGGCGCGCCTCGAAGCGGCGCAGCTCCTCTTCAACGTCGTCGCCGGCGAGCGCCTCGGCGAGCGCCGCCGCGTCGTCGGCCGCCTTGGAGACCCCGGCTGCGACATGGGGCCGCGCCACGAAGGCCGCGTCGCCGATGACGGCGACCCGTCCGAAGGCGAGACGCGGGCTGGCGAGATCGTAGATCGGCTGCAGGATCGGCTCGTCGATCAACCGCACGACGGCGCGGAATTGCGGCGCCAGCAGGCGTTCGGCCGCCGCGCGCATGTCCGCGACGGCATCGCGGCGAATGAGCGGCGGCGGGATCGAGATCGAATGGGTGACGCCGCTCTCGTCGGTAAGCAGCCGCGCCAGCTCCTGTGCCTCGTCCGCCGGGCGATACCACACGACGTTATAGCGGCGCCGCCCCGGCCGCAGATCGTTGTCGGGGCCGGCGATCGGATAGCCGAGAAACTGCTCGCCGGGCGGCAGGCAGAACGCCATTGCGTCGAACAGCTCGCGGTGGATCGCGCCGGGCAGCGCGCGCTCCGGGATGAGCGCGCGCCAGGCCACGTAGCCGGCGTAAAGCGGCGCGACATCGGGCAGACATTGCCGACGCACGGTCGAGCGCAGGCCGTCGGCGCCGATGAGCACGTCGCCCTCGCTGGTGCTGCCGTCGCTGAAACGGGCGAGCACGCCGCGGTCGTTTTGCTCGAACCTTTCGAGGCCGCAGCCGCGGCGATAGCGTTCGGCCGGGAACGCGTCGCGCAGCGCGCGGTAGACGCGCTCCCAGGCGGTCAGCACCTGCGGGCAGGCAATAATGGCGGCGACGACGCCCGAGGCATCGAGCAGCTTGCGCGTGGTGACGGCAACGCCGAGATCGCGCGTCCCGAGCCCGAGCGCGTTCATCCGCGCCATCAGCTCGCGCTGCGCCACGATCCCGGCGCCGCGGCCGGCAAGCTCGCTGTCGACGCGCTCGAAAATATCGACCGCCCAGCCGCGCCGCCCGAGCATCAGGCCGGCCAGCAGCCCACTCATCGAGCCGCCCACGATCAAAGCGCGGCGCTGCCTTGCCATGCAATAAATCCCACTATTTCCCCGGGCGGAAAGGTTTTCTATATTGTGCCAACAATCTCCGGAGGAACGCCATGGCTTTGACCATGCTGGACAAGACGAATGATCGCGCCGACAAATCGGCATGGCCAGACGCAATCGCCGCGGAATTCGAGCGCGAGCGGACGAACAACAATGGCTGTGTCGGCACCGCGCTCGTTTCGGAAAGCGAACGCGTGCGCATATGGATCATCAGGCTCGCTCCCGGCCAGCGGATCGGCTTTCATCGTCACGTGCTCGATTATTTTTGGACCTCGGTAAGCGGCGGCCGCGGACGCCAGCACGTGCACGACGGCACCACGGTGGACTACACCTATCAGCCCGGCGAAACCCGGCACGAGACCTATGGGTCCGGCCAATACAAGGTCCATGACCTCGAAAACATCGGCGACAAAGAGATGGTCTTCATGACCGTCGAGTTCCTCGACAGCGCCAACAAGCCGCTCGCGATTCCCGACCAAGTGCGCGCCGCGGCGTAGTGTCATTTATCCCCGCACGTGGAGAGAGGGTAGGGTGAGAGGGCCTTGCCGCCAGGCTCGCAATCGCGTTGCGGCCCGCTCACCGCGATTGCGGCGCAAACTTGCCTCTCGCCGCAGGCGGGGCGGGGTTTTCAACGAATCTGGGCAAGCCGTAACGCCGCCGGCGCGCGGGGGATAATGCTGGGTTGAGGTGATGATTTTTTCCTTCGATCTTCTGGTCAATGCCATCGTCTCCGGCATCCTGATCGGCGGTTTCTACGCGGCGGTGACGGCCGGCGTGTCGCTGTCGTTCGGCATCCTCGACATCGTCAACATCGCCCATCCGGCCTTCATCATTCTCGGCTCCTACATCGCCTATATCGTCAATGCCGATTTCGGATTCGACCCGATCCTGACCAGCATCGTCATGGCGCCGGCGTTCTACGTGCTTGGCGCCGGCATCTATCAGATCTATTACGTCTCGTTCGAGAAGCGCGGCCAGGAATCGCTGCGCGGCCTCGCCTTCTTCTTCGGTCTCCTGTTCATCACCGAAGTGACGCTCATTCTCTTTTTCGGCGTCGACTACCGCTACGTCAACGCGCCCTATATCGGTCCGACCTGGCACTTCGGCGCGATCGATATCCCGCTGCGCATCATGGTGCCGTGCGTGGTGTCGCTGCTCTTGATCGCGGTCCTGCAGCTCCTGCTCATCAAGAGCTTCGTCGGCCGCGCAATCATGGCCGTGGCGCAGGATCAACTGGCACTGCAGCTCATGGCGGTCAATCCGGTCCGCATCAAGCGCGTCGCCTTCGGCATTTCGATCGCCACGGCCTCGCTCGCCGGCGCTTTCCTGATCATCATCCAGCCGGTCGAGCCCTCGGTCGGGCGCGAATATATCGGCCGCGTGTTCGCGATCTGCGTGCTCGGCGGCATGGGCAGCCTGCCCGGGACCCTGGTCGCCGCCATGCTGATCGGCATCGTCGAAAGCCTGACCTCGACGTTCTACGGCCCGTCCTGGGCGCCGGCGGTATCGTTCGGCTTCCTGTTGCTGACGCTGGCGGTGCGCCCCGCCGGCCTGTTGGGACGCTAGCCGTGCGCACGCCCATTTTCCTTCTCATCTGCCTCGTCATCGCCGGCGCGGCGTTCGTCGCCGCGGTCGCGTTCAACAACGATTACGTTTTCTTCGCCGGCTACGTGGTGATGCAATACATGGTGCTGTCGACGGCGTGGAACATCCTCGGCGGCTATTGCGGCTACGTGAATTTCGGCACCGCGGGCTTCTTCGGGCTCGGGGCCTATTCGACCGTCGCGTTTCACAGGTTCTATCCGCTGCCGATTCCGATCCTGCTCATCTTCGGCGGCGTGGTGTCGGGCATCGTCGGTTTCGGCATGGGCTACCTGACGCTGCGGCTGCGCGGCGCGTTCTTCGCCATCGCCACGCTGGCGCTCGCCGTCGTCCTGGAAACGCTGGTCGTCAACTGGGACTATGTCGGCGGATCGCGCGGCGCCTATATCGTGCGCCCCGAGGTCGCGCCGCTGATCGGCAACTATGTCAGGTATCTGTTCCTCATCATGCTGCTCCTGGCCGTGGCGGCGATAACCGTCGCCCGGCTCATCGAGCGCTCGCGACTCGGCTACGGCTTCGCCACCATTCGCGACGACGAGCAGGCGGCGGAGGCTTCCGGCGTGCCGACGCTGCGGCTCAAGCTGATCGCCACCACGATCTCCGGCGCGCTCATGGGCATGGCCGGCGCGCCATTCCCCTACTACATCGGCTATCTGCAACCGTCCTCGACGTTCGGCTTCGATTACGCCGTGAACGCGATCGCCATGCCGTTGATCGGCGGCACGACGAGCTGGGTCGGTCCGGTGCTCGGCACGCTTCTTTTGGCCTCGCTGCAGCAGATCGCGACGGTGACGATCTCGTCGGCGGTCAATCTCCTGATCGTCGGCTGCCTTCTCGTCGGCTTCGTGATCGTAGCGCCGGAAGGCATTATCGGGCTGGTGCACAGATATATCCGGCACAAGCCGGCCGGCCTCGTCGGCCGCAGCCGGATCGCCGCCGACGCGCCGGGACCTGCGCCGTGAACTGGCTTCTCGACGTCAAGGATCTCGGCAAGCGCTTCGGCGGCTTCGTTGCCTTGGAAAACATCTCGCTCACGGTGCGCGCCGGCGAGCGCGTCGGCCTCATCGGGCCGAACGGGTCCGGCAAGAGCACGCTGGTCAACTGCATCTGCGGCACGCTGCGCAACGAAGCCGGCTCGGTGCGCTTCGACGGTCATTTGCTTCATCGATCGGTCGCACATCAGCGCACGCGCCTCGGCCTCGCCCGCACCTTTCAACTGCCGCGCCCGTTCGCCAGCCTCAGCCTCATCGACAACATGCGCATCCCGCTCATCTACACCGTGGCGGCGCGGGGCGCCGTGCATTCCGCCCGCGACATCGAGGCGCGATCCTTCGACCTCCTGCGCGAAGTTAGCCTCGACAACAAGGCGCTGCGGTTGCCGCGCGACCTCACTCAGGTCGAGATGCGCAAGCTCGAACTCGCCCGCGCCATGGCCGCCGAGCCCAAGCTCCTGATCGCCGACGAGTCGATGGCCGGTCTCACACACTCGGAGGTCGAGGACCTCCTGGCGCTGCTCAAGCGCTTGAACGAACAGGGCGTCACTATCATCCTCATCGAGCACATCATGCGCGCAGTGATGAGCTTCTCGCAGCGTCTGGTCGTGCTCGTCTCGGGGCGCAAGATCGCCGACGGCGAACCGGACGCGGTGGTGCACAATCCGGACGTGGAAAGAGCGTATCTTGGCCAGTAGCCTCACCGTCGCCGGCATTCACGCCGCCTATGGGGCGGTGCGCGTGATCGAGGACGTTTCGCTCCGTATTGGTGCCGGCGAGACCGTCGCTCTCCTCGGCACCAACGGCAACGGCAAGTCGACGCTCATGAAATGCATCATGGGCATCGTGCGGCCGAACGCCGGATCGATCATCGCCGAGATCGACGGCGTCCATCACGATCTCATCGGCCGCAGTACCGAGGAGATCGTCGACCTCGGCATCGCTCTGGTGCCGGAGGGCCGCCGGCTGTTCCCGAAGCTGACGGTGGAGGAAAATCTGCTGCTCGGCGCCTTCCGCCGCACCGCGCGCCGCGAACTCGCCCGCAATCTCGAGGTTTGTTTCGAGACCTTTCCTCGCCTCGCCGAGCGCCGCGGGCAACTCGCCGGCAGCATGAGCGGCGGCGAGCAGCAAATGCTCGCGCTCGCCCGCGCCCTGATGCTGGCGCCGAAAATACTCCTGGTTGACGAGCCGTCGGTCGGCCTCGCCCCAATCCTGGTCAGCCGCACTATCGACGCGATCGCGGAGATGAAACAGCGCTACAATCTCACCGTGCTGATGGCGGAACAGAACTTCACCCAGGCGATCCGCATCGCCAACCGCGGCTACGTGATCGTGCACGGCAGGATCGCCTTCGAGGGCGGCTCGGCCGACGAGCTTAACGATAACGATTTGATCAAGAAGTTTTATTTGGGGTTGTGACGCCGGCGGAGCCGGCCAGCCTGGCCTTCCGGGCGCGCGCGTAGGCGGTCTCGACAAGATGCCTGCCGTGCGGATCGACATTTATTCCACGCAGCATCGCGGTCCAGATTTCGCGTAGCTGAGCGTGGCGGCGCTCGACAGCGGCGGCGACGGCGCCACGGGCCGACGGAGGCAGCGGACCCTTCAGCACCAGGATCTGCGCTTGCAGCAACCGTCCGCTTTCGAGCTCGATGCGCCGCAGCGCCAGCACAAAAGGGTCCGTTGCGGCGACATCCTCGGACAAGAGCGCCGCCGGCCGCACGGCATGCAAGGCATGACCGAACGCGGCGCGATCGATGAGGAGACCATGCGAGCGATCGACCGCCCCTTCGACCGGCTGCGGCAGCCAAGCGGCCTCCCATCGCCAGGTCAGCAAGGCGAGCATCGGATCGGGGGCCCATGAGGTGGCGCGGGCGAGCAGCGAGAGAACCTCGATCTCCCGGCAATATTGCGCATGCAGGTCCACTTGCCCGCCGTCATGGAGGTGAGCGGGCAGCGCCGCGGCGAGCCGCCGCGCCATCGCGCTATGCGCCGACATAAGAAATGCCGAGACGCGGGTCTGCTGAGGCGCCGGAACGCGGCCGCCGCGGTCGGGCGGACCGAGGAACGGATTCATGGAGGCGTCGCCGGCGCCGGCATGTCCTGGCCTATCGGCAGCGCCCGCAAATGGTCGTAGCCGGCGGGGAACGGGATGAACTTGCCGCCGGGCTCCTCCGGCCCGATCCACACCGATCTTTTGCCTTGCCACCTGCCCGCCAGCACATCATCGGCGAACCGCGCCAGCAGATCGGCCGTCAATGCCGGCTTTTCCAACGTGAACGCATGGTAGGCGCGCGGAACCAAGACCAGCGCGCTGTCCGCGATGTGCGCGCGCAGCGTCTCTTGCAGCGGGCGAGGCGTGAGGAAATCGAACTCGCCGTTCAAGATCATCGTCGGGATGCGAATGGACGACAAGCGCGGAGTGAGCGGCTCGAAATCGAAGAACGAGTCCATCAGGTTCTGCAACGCGTAAACGTCGTTCAAGAGCCATCCCCGTCGCTTGGAGGACTCAAGCGTATCGAGCTGCGGCGCGAGCCATTCGTTCGAGAGATTCATCGGAAACAGCAAATCCATCAGATAGCTGGTCCCACCCAGGATCAGCCCGGTGCGCATGGCGTTGCCGAACAACAGAAGTTGCGGCGACAGCTCGGAAAAGCTCGAGATCGGCACCAGCCCGGCGATGGTGTCGCCGTGGGCGATGGCGTAACGCAGCGCGATGACGCCGCCGAAGCTGATGCCGGCGAGGAAAACCGGCCCTTCTCCCAATGCGGCGACGAGATCGCGGACCACCGCCACCTGCTCGTCCTGGTCGATGAACAGGCTCGGCTTCTCGGACACCCCCTGTCCCAGCAAATCGAAGGTGGCCACGCGGAATCCCTTTGCCGCCAGAATTTCCCGATAAGTCTCCCAAAGCTCGATGTATTGCGTCAGACCGTTGACCAGCACATAGGCGGGCCCATGCGCCGGGCCTTCCACTTCATAGCGTATCCGCCGCGGGCCGCGTGCGAGGGAGACCATCTGCAGTTCTCTCGGTTATGATGCCGGGGTGCAGACTATCAGCGCACCGGAAAATCGAAATAGCTGTCGGGGAACGGTTCACGCGCCAGCGTGAAGTGCCACCATTCCTTGTGGTAGGGGCGAAAGCCGCGGCGGCGCATGGAAGCGGCGAGCAAGGCGCGGTTGGCCCGCGCCGGAGGACCAACGCCGGCATCGGCGGGCGATGATCGCGGACTGAAAAAGTCGAACGGCGTGCCCATGTCGAGCTCGCGCCCGTCGGCCCGCGCCAGCGTCAGATCGACGGTCGAGCCGCGCGAATGGCCGGAGCGCGGCGCGATATAACCGTCGCGAAACAGGGTGCGCTTGTCGACGTCGGGATAGAACTCGGCCTTGCCGGCGAGCGCGGCGAGGTCGCGCGCCCAGCGTTCGAAATCCGCCACGGCGCGCGTCGGACGGTAGCAGTCGAAGACTTTGAGCACGAGGCCGCGCGGCGTGAGGTCGCGCGCGACAGCGGCCAGTGCACGGGCGGCCGCCCACGTCAGCAGGCAGCGCGGCGCCTCGTAACCGTCGATCGGCCGGCCGACGAAATTATGCGAGCCGGCATAACGCATGTCGACGATAAGTCCGGGCACGAGAGTGGCGGCATCGACGAATTGCGCCGGCCGCTCCTGCGCCAACGCCGCTTGGGCGGTCGCGAGCGCCACCAGCGCGAGCGCGAGTTTCATCAGCATTGCTCTTTTCATCTTCCTCCGCGCAAGCGGGGATTGAAAGAGCCGCGCCTCAGTGCGGGCATTCGTTCACTTCGATGGTCACGTGCGAGAGCCCGTCGAGATCGTCGAGCCGCTGCTTGTAGACCGCCGGCGCCAGCGGCCGGTCGGAAACGACCGACGCCATCAGCGCGGCGTGGCCCGGACCGAGCTGCCAGAGATGCAGGTCGGTGATCCGGTCACCGCCCCTTTCGATGCGCGCGCGGATGCGTCGCTCGAGTTCCGGATCGGGCACGGCGTCGAGCAGCACGTTGCCGGAGGCGCGAATAAGGTTCAGCGCCCAGGACGCGATCACCACCATGCCGACAAGCCCGACGAGCGGATCCATGAAGGTCAATCCGAACGCCCATGCCGCCGACAAGCCGGCGATCGTCAAGACCGAGATCAGCGCATCGGCGAGCACGTGCACGTAAGCCGCGCGAAAATTGGTATCGTCATGATGGACGCCGTGGTCATGGCCGGAACGCGCGCGATCATGGTCATGGTTCTCGCGCAGCAGCCAGGCGCTGGCGAGATTCACGCACAAGCCCAACGCGGCGATCGGGATCGCCTCGCCGAAACGGATGGCGACGGGATGAATGAGCCGCAACACCGATTCGTAGCCGACCCCGAGCGCGATCATCCCCAGGATGACGGCGCTGGCGAACGCCGCGAGCTCGCCGAACTTGCCGGTGCCCAGCGAAAAGCGCGCATCGTCGGCGTGCCGACGGGCGAAGAGATAGGCAAGCCCGGCGATCGCCAGCGCGGCGACGTGCGTCGCCATGTGCCAGCCGTCGGCGACGAGCGCGATGGAGCCGAACAGCGCGCCGCCGGCAATTTCGGCGACCATCATGACCGCGGTCAATGCCACCACGCTCCACATGCGCCGCTCATGCGTGCGGTGATGTGCGCCGGGAAAGGCGTGACCGTGCGTCCACGGGGTAATGGAGTGCGAATGCATGATGCGTCTCTCGCTGCGCCGGCTGTAGCGGATCAGCAGTATCCGTTCTTACGCCGCCCTAATCGTGACTCACATAGGGATGATTCCCAAAAACCGCGGAGTCCGGCCGGGGCCGGAGGATCGGGCGGGCAAACGGAAAGCCGCAACTCTTAATTATAGAGCATGATCCGGAAAAAGCCGGCCCCGGACTCGGTCTGGGTGGAAACCGGTTTTCCGGAAAGACCGTGCTCCACCAAGAAGCCGGAGCGCAATCCGATTGAGGCCGGAGTTCACTTGCCGTCGAACGTGACGAACTTGCCGTCGCGATAGACGAACAGCGTCGGCGTCAGGGCATACGGCCCCGAGGCGATGTCGACAGCGACCGCGCGCAAGCGGGCGATGCCGGCCCGGTTATTCGAGCCGGTGAGGATGAGCGCGTCCTTGGCCGGCACGGCGACGACGAAGTCGCCGTCGACCTTGATCTGGCCGCTCAACCAGAAACCGTCGATCAGCAACAAGCTCGCCTCGTAATTGCCGCCGGCGCTGACGAGGAAGACGCCGTCGGCGGCGGCGTGCATTTTGATCCTGGACAGAAGGCGCTTCAAATTGTCGAGGGCCAGATCGTGCAACTGGGCGCGGTCGCCGACATCGTCGCGCGTCGTCAAAAAACGCATGGATGAAGGCCGGTCCTCGACGTAAACGATCATCAATTCCGCGTTGAAGGGCTCGGTCAACGGCTCCGGCGCCGGTTCGGCCTTGTTGCGCGCGTTTGACGCTTGCCGCAGGTCTTCCACCCATCGCCGCGTTTTGAGAATCGGGACGATACGTGAGCGATCGGGCGTCGGCTCGGCGTCGGCGCGGCGTATCGTGTCGGCCAGAATACCGAGGCAGCGTTGGATCATCTCATCGAGGTGCTGCGGATCGCGGACATAGAGTTGATAGGCGTTTCCCAGATCCGTCGTGGTCGTTGCGCCATCCGCGCCGCGGGTATCGATCTGCAGCGCGCCGGCCACGGTGATGTTGGCGGCGGGCATCGCCGCCGTGGCCGCCGTCGCCACGGCGTCGGTGAACTCCTGCGGGCTGAGGTTCTCCCGGGCTGTGCCGCTGCCCACCATGATCACCATCGCGACGACCAACGCCGCCAGCCGGTACACAATCGCCGTCCTCCGATGCACTTGAGAAGGATTAAACGGCAATTGCTTGCCGGCAAGGGCCCCCGGGCCGGCGAAGCCGGGCGAGGGCGGGCAAGAGGTCCGCGCGTTGCGCGCCAGGAAGGCGATCCTTCTCCCGGCTGTTGCCCGCATATCCTCGCAACTCCACCTTCTGCCGCAAGGGGAGATGCTTGATCCCCGGGTCAAGCCGGGGAGCGACTTAATTGTCCAGAAAACTTCGCAGTTTTCTAGAACGAGACGGATGCTTGAGCTTGCGCAGCGCCTTGGCCTCGATCTGGCGGATTCTTTCGCGCGTCACCGAGAATTGCTGGCCCACTTCCTCCAGCGTGTGGTCGGTGTTCATGCCAATGCCGAAGCGCATGCGCAAGACGCGCTCCTCGCGCGGGGTGAGCGAGGCCAGCACCCGCGTCGTGGTCTCGCGCAGGTTCGACTGGATGGCGGCGTCGATCGGCAGGATCGCGTTCTTGTCCTCGATGAAATCGCCGAGGTGGCTGTCCTCCTCGTCGCCGATCGGTGTCTCCAGCGACAAAGGCTCCTTGGCGATCTTGAGCACCTTGCGCACCTTCTCCAGCGGCATGCCGAGCTTTTCCGCAAGTTCCTCCGGCGTCGGCTCGCGGCCGATCTCGTTGAGCATCTGCCGCGAGGTGCGCACGATCTTGTTGATGGTCTCGATCATGTGCACCGGGATGCGGATCGTTCGCGCCTGGTCGGCGATGCTTCGCGTGATCGCCTGGCGGATCCACCAGGTGGCGTAGGTCGAGAACTTGTAGCCGCGGCGGTACTCGAATTTGTCGACCGCCTTCATCAGCCCGATATTGCCTTCCTGGATCAGGTCGAGGAATTGCAGGCCGCGGTTGGTGTATTTCTTGGCGATGGAGATGACCAGGCGCAGGTTGGCTTCGACCATTTCCTTCTTGGCCTGGCGCGCCTCGCGCTCGCCCTTCTGCACCATGTGCACGATCTTGCGGAATTCGCCGATTTCGAGCCCGGTCTCGGTGGCGAGCGCGTGGATCTGCGCGCGCAGTTCCTTGATGCGGTCCTTGTCGCGGGCGACAAAATTCTTCCAGCCCTTGGCGGATAGCTTCGACACGCGGTTGAGCCAGCGCGGATCGAGCTCGGAACCCTGGTAGTTCTTGAGAAAATCGTCGCGCGCGACGCCGTGGCTCTCGGAGAGCCGCATCAGCCGGCCTTCATGGCTGACCAGCCGCTTGTTGATGTCGTAGAGCTGCTCGACCAGAGCGTCGATGCGCGCCTGATTGAGCCGCAGCGACTTCACTTCTTGGATGATCTCTTCTTTGAGCTTCTTCGACTTGCGCTCCTGCGCCGGCGAGAGCGACGCGTTCTTGAGCTTGTTCTGGATGTCGAGGTCCTGCAGCCGGCGCAGACGCTTGAAGGCGTCGGCGATGGTGTCGAAGGTCTCCAACACCTTGGGCTTGAGCTCAGCCTCGATGGCCGCGAGCGACATCGAGTTTTCGAGATCATCCTCGTCGATATCGGGCTCGGCGAGCGCGCCGTCCTCCAGTGCTTCCTCACCGTCGGCGTCGCCGGCAACGCCGGCTTGCGGCTTGAACGGGGTGGGCGCGGGCGGCGCCGAAGGCGGCGCCGCGGCCTGGGGCGGTTGCGCCGGCGGCGCCACGAAGCCCGGCGGGG
>JASHRY010000161.1 GCA_030037105.1 Xanthobacteraceae bacterium | reverse complement strand
GCCAGCGTCATTCCGGCGTACTCTCCGATTTCGGATCGATTCATCGACAGGTGGATTTCGGCCGTTTGCTCACCCCGAGCGGCTTGGAGTTGTTCGAGCATTTGCAGGAACATCGCCAATTTAACGACAGCTCTCCTCTCGGTGAGAAGGAACGCGTGACGCTGAGCCTGACGAAGCTCGTGGCAAAGCTTGCAGATAACGTGGAATTCCAACGTTGCGTCTTTCGCAAGCCGGCTGCGTATTGCGGATATCGGGAGGCGATATGCGGTTACCGGCGTTATCGCCCTGGTCGAATTCGTGTAGCGTCCTTCTTCAGACAATCCGAACAAGTCGCCGGGAAACAGGAACGCCGCGATATGTTCGTCGCCGCTGCGCGCTTTCCTATATGACGTCACAATTCCATTGATAATATTGAAAATCGCGTCGACGCTCTGCCCTTCGCGGTATATGACCTCGCCTTTCTTGAAGCGAACAATTGATGCGATAACGGCCAGATGGGCGCGCTCCTGATCGGTGAGCAATTGATGCATTCGTCCCGACGAGGACAGCCACTGGTCAATGGCTCGGACGGCCGGCCCGGGATTGCCGTTTGACGTTGCGGCTTTTGCCATTTGTGTCTCCCCTTGCATCGAATATTGTGCGCCAAAAACCGCGTCGAAGTTTGATCGCGATCAAACTATTGTCCGGCGGCACTCTTGGCGAACGCAATTGCCCGATGTTAGGAATTTGCACAGTATCGGGAGCATGCTTGCATGGGCCCTTCCGCACGAACAATCATCAACCTTAACATCAAACACTATCGGGAGCTGCTGAAGGACGAGAAGGATACGTCCAGGCGGCGGATTATTATGGAGCTGCTCGCGGAGGAAGAGGCCAAACTAGCGAAGTTGCTCGCCGACGAAAATGACAGGAAGTGAACAACCGCACGATTTCAACCCCCTTCCGGCCGTCGCTCGAGCCATTCCCGCCAATGCGTAGGATCAACGCGAACGAGTTGGCCCGTCGAGGCGTGTACCCATCCATTCATGGCCCGGCGACACGGGAAAACAAGCGGATAAACTTTCTCATTTTCGATCACGCTAAGCTCCAGATCGCGATCGAATGGCGCAGTCGATATTGGCTGCCAATTGCGCATGGGTTCCTTAATTAATAATCGCGCATTATCACAGGTCCGGCTTTGCGTTTTGTCAAAAATCGTACCGTCGCCACGGTTTTGCATGTTTGCCTGCGAAACGTTCATTGGAACAAGTGCGAGCGGACCTCGTTCGTCTTTGATTTGGATCATGGACGCAATGCCATTCAAGATACAAACTGATTTTGTTTTGGAGTCAACGCCATGGTCGAGACGGCGGAGTTGCTTGAAAAAGCTTCGATAGAAAGCGAAAGTTCGAAGCACCAGCCGAGGAGGAGCATGCCCGTGGCGACGGCGACGGTGGCGGCAGCCGGGCGGACCAGCCGGCCAAGAGATCGGGACTCCTCCTCGGCCGCAATGGTTGCGGACGCCGTCGACCGCTCACTGCATGCGGCCACGGCCCGCTTTACCGGCGGGCTCTCGCCGGCGGCGCTCACCCAAGCCTATTTGGATTGGGCAACGCATCTTGCCTATGCGCCGGGCAAGCGCCTCCAGCTCATGGACAAGGCGATGCGCAAGGCCATCAGGTTCGGAAGCTATGTCTGGCGCCGGACGATCGAAGGGGCAAACACGGCCCGCTGCATCGAGCCGCTGCCGCAAGACCGGCGGTTCGCCGGCGCCGGGTGGCAGCAATGGCCGTTCAACCTGATCTATCAAGCATTCTTGCTGCAACAGCAATGGTGGCATAATGCCACGGCCGACGTGCGCGGAGTGTCGCAGCGGCACGAGGAGCTGGTCGAGTTCATGTCGCGGCAGCTCCTCGACATGTTCGCGCCGTCGAACTTCCTGCCGACCAACCCCGAGATCCTTTCGCGCACGATCGACACCGGCGGCCTCAATCTCGTACGAGGATTTCAGAACTTCCTGGAGGATTGGCAGCGAGGTGTCGGCGGCGGCAATCCGGTCGGCACCGAGAAATTCGTCGTCGGCCGCGACGTGGCGACAACTCCCGGCAGGATCGTCTATCGCAACCGTCTCATCGAGCTGATCCAATATGCTCCGGCGACCGCCGACGTCCGGCCGGAACCGATCCTGGTCGTTCCCGCCTGGATCATGAAATACTATATCCTCGATCTCTCGCCGCAGAACTCCCTGGTGAAATACCTGACCGATCAGGGCTTCACCGTGTTTATGATCTCCTGGAAGAATCCGGATTCGGAAGACCGCGATCTCGGCATGGAAGACTATCGGACGCTGGGCATCATGAGCGCCTTCGACGTCATCGGCGCGATCGTGCCGAAGCAGAAGATTCATGCGGTCGGCTATTGTCTCGGCGGAACGCTCCTCGCGATCGCGGCCGCGGCGATGGCTCGTGACGGCGACGAGCGGATCGCGACGCTCACCTTGCTCGCCGCGCAGACCGATTTCACCGAGGCCGGTGAACTGATGCTGTTCATCAACGAGAGCCAGCTCGCCTTCCTCGAAGACATGATGTGGGAGCAGGGATTCCTGGATAGCCGGCAGATGGCCGGCGCTTTCCAGATGCTGCGGTCGAATGACCTCGTCTGGTCCCGCGTCGTCCACGATTACATGCTCGGCGATCGGCAGGCGATGACCGATCTCATGGCGTGGAATGCGGATGCGACGCGCATGCCCTACCGCATGCATTCGCAGTATCTGCGCCAGCTTTTTCTCGATAATGATCTCGCCGAAGGCCGCTTCGTGGCCGCCGGCAAGCCGGTCACGCTCGCCGACATTCGCGTACCGATCTTCGCGGTGGGAACGGAGCGTGACCACGTCGCGCCATGGCGTTCGACCTACAAGATCAACCTGCAAGCGGAGACCGAGGTGACATACCTGCTCACGACCGGCGGCCACAACGCCGGTATCGTGTCGGAGCCCGGTCATCGCGGGCGCGGTTTCCGGGTCGCCACCAAGATGATCGATCACCACTATCTCGATCCGGAACGGTTCCTGGCAGAGGCGCAGCGCAAGGACGGCTCGTGGTGGCCGGAATGGGTCGCGTGGCTTCGCGGCCGCTCCGGCGCGGCAACGACACCGGCGCCGATGGGCGCGCCCGCGGCGGGATATCCGCCGCTTGGCAATGCTCCGGGTGCATACGTCCTCATGCAATAAGCGCGGGCTAATCCGTCTCCACGGGAACTGCCAGCAAGCCGCATGCCGGATCGGCGCGGCGCAGCGCAACCTGTATCCGCTCGGCTTCATTCTCCATGCCCATCCAACGCAACTTCACAATCCGCATGATAAGCGCATGCGACATGCGTTCATCGACTGGAACATCGGGACGTTCCTGAACGCTCGCATTCGTTTCCATTGAACTCTCCCCACGGGTCTTTTGGTTATTATCTGCACGTCGCCGCGTTCGAAAATGCGAACAGACGGGTCGCAAGATGAAGATCGTGCGCCCGCCGGATCGAAATATCCGTCACAGCAACTTCGCAGCCGGCACGCAGCTTCCCATCCGGCCTATGTGGTGGCGTCCGGAGACAACCAGCCGTTCGACGCCAGACGGGAGCCCGTCTCGACGAACTTCTGGATATCGGTCAGAAAATGCTTGCCGTCCTCCGCCATCATCTCAAACCGCCGGCTGGTCCATTCCTGACATGCAGTCATCGCGTCGGGGATCGAACGCGCGGCCGACAATTTTGACGCGAATTCTGACGCCAGACTCGCTTCCGACTGCATGCGCTCGAACCATTGCCGGTTCGCTTCTTGGAGTTTACCGAGAAACTCCGTCTGCGCGTTGGCGAAGTCCTCGACACGCTTCTTTCCCATCGCGGCGAACCACGATTTCTCGTTCGCCTGGCCTTGAGATTCCTTTTGCATCATAGTACGCCTCCATTCGATCAATAAAAACCTTGTAGAAAAAGTTAGTGTCCTTTGGATGGTTTAGCGTTGATATGGATCAAATCTTGCAGCCCGGGCGGATTTCCGCTTCGCCGACGAAAGTCTGGCTGCAAACTCGACATTGAAGCAGGGGATTTCGACTTCGCCCATGACAAAGCCTTGAACATTGAGAGCGTCTGCCGTCTCGACCCAGACGCACGAATTTTGTTGGCCGAGAAATTGCAATTATTTTTATGGGCAACTCGCAAATCGCTCGGCGGCCCGACGGTTCATTTTTCAATTTTTCGTGAATTTGCATGTCATGTCGACGGCGTCTTGCCCGCGCGCTCTGCGGGCTGCGTTCGCGTTCCGAACGCTTGCTTGATCTGTTTGCGCCGCGCGCGGCAGCATCCGTTCGTGTAAGCTTGGCACGCCCTTGTTGGCGCTCGGGACGTCCGTCGGATCGATGATCGGCAACGGTACGAGCCAACGGACGATCGTCGGCCATACCTCCTCGAGAATCCGCTTCCCCATGAACAGCCCTACATGGCGGGATGGGACGGTCGTCTTGCGAAGATGGAGTGCGTCAGTACCAACCAGACGCTCGACCGCGAACAGTTGCGGCGGAGCGACCAATTCGTCGTCGCGCCCCGCCAACATGAAGATGGGCGTCTTGACCGTCGCGAGGTCGATCCGCTGTCCGAGAGCGACGAAGCGGCCGCCGGCGAGCTCGTTGCGTTTGTAGAGCTTGTCCACCACCTCGAGGAAAAACGCCCCCGGCAAGTCGACGGTGTAGCTATACCAGTCACGAAACAGCCCCTCGAGCCGGGCAAAGGCGGCGGAACCGATCGGTTCCTCCGTCTGCAGCACGTGCCGCACGTCTTCGGCGGCCACCGACTCGACGCTCCAGAATTTCAGCACTCTCTTCCCGAGAAGGATTCCATCGCCAAGCCGCACCAGCTCTTGAAAGACCGGCAGCGGGCTCGCGTCGGCGAGTTCCGACAGAGCGGACGGCGCGGCTGTGATGTCGACGGGCGCGCCGGCCAGAACCAGCTTGCGAACCTTTGCTGGAAAACGCGCCGCATAGACGAGCGCCATCCAGCCCCCTTGGCACAAGCCGACGAGATCGACCACGCCGCCAATCGCATCGACGAGCACGTTGAGGTCGGCAAGATAATCGTCGATACCGAGAAAGCGCATGTCCGCGCTCGCCGATCGCCAGTCGGCCACGAACACCCGCCGCAGCCCGGCTTGGCGCATTGCCGCGATCAGGCTGTGCCCCGGCGCAAAATCGGCGATAGCCGCACCATGCAAGGCCAGCGGAGCGCACAGCAACAATGGCAAACCCGTCGCCTCGATGCTGAAATCGCGCAACCGCACGGTCTTGAGCTCGAACGCGATCGTGTGAGGCGTGGCCCAGCTCGGCTCGTGCGCCGGCGATCGGTCCGCCCCGACGGCGAGATCGGCAAATTGCTTGGCCACCAATCCGGCCATTTCGCTAGCCGCAGCGGCGGCAAATGCCGGCCAGAGAAAAGCCAGATTTGGGTACTGACGGCCTGCCGGGTCATACATGAGTGCTTCCAATTCGGGCTCGCGAGCGGCGATCGGTCCACTTCGTTAATTTGTGCTTGGCGCTGCACGATTTCACCTTGATCCACATCAAGAGCATACCGCGCCGTAACGGCCGGAAATCCGCAACAGGGACAGCCGGTAACCGTGACGGCGGCATTGGACGTCGCGATGTGGAGTTAAAGCGATAGCTTCACGACGCTGATATGCGGATCGTCGGGATCGTGCGATATGGCAAAGCCAAGCTCCTCGCACATGCGCAGCATCACCGTGTTGTCATGCAGGACCTGCCCTTCGATCGTGCCGAGGCTTTCCGCGCGGGCATATTCGATGATCATCTGCATCATCAGCCAGCCCAGGCCATGGCCCTTCAAATCGGAGCGGACGAGGATGGCATATTCGCCGGACGCGTAATCCGGCTTGGCGTGCAGGCGCACGACGCCGAGCATTTCGCCCGTCGCTTCCTTGATGGCGATAAAGGCCATGGCGCGCGCGTAATCGATTTGAGTGAACCGGGCAATGAAGGAGTGACTGAACTCTTTCAGCGGAGCGAAAAAGCGCAGGCGCAGATCCTCCGCCGTGACCGCCGCAAGGAAGGGTCCATAAAGTGGCTCATCCTCCGGCCGAATGGGGCGTACAAAGATAGCCGTTCCATCCGACAGTTTTGCGTGCCGTTCCCACTCCTTTGGATAAGGCTTGATCGCAAAACGCGAATGAGCCGACGGGCCGGGTCTGACTTTCACAACCGGCGCGATCGAGACGCGGGCATCGACGGCGATCAATCCGGTCTCGTCGGCCAGCACCGGATTGAGGTCGATCTCGCGAATCTCCGGACAATCGGCCACGAGCTGCGCCAGCTTGACGAGGAGAAGCTCGACGGCGCGTTCGTCCGCGGCGGGAACGTTGCGGTAAGCCTTGAGGATGCGGGACACCCGCGTGCGCGCGATGAGGCCGCGGGCCAACTCGAGATCGAGCGGCGGCAGCGCCAGCGCCTTGTCGCTGATCACCTCGACTGCCGTACCTCCTTGCCCGAAAACGATGACCGGACCGAAGGTGGGATCGTCGGCGACGCCGACGATGAGTTCCCGCGCCTTGGGACGCACGATCATGGGGAAGACGGTTACGCCGGTAATGCGCGCATCGGGCTTCGCCGCCCGTGCCCGGCTTAAAATATCCGCAGCCGCCTCGCGCACGGCGCGCTCGGTCGTCAGATTCAGCCGAACGCCGCCGATCTCCGACTTGTGCACGATGTCGGGCGAAAGAATCTTGATGACGACCGCAGCGCCTTCCTCAAGATAGGGTCTGGCCGCGGCGACGGCTTCATCGGCATCCCGCGCAAGAGTCGCCGGAGTAACGGCGATCCCATAAGCCGAAAACAGGCGCGTCATCTCGATGGGATCGAGCCAGGTGCGCCCGGCGCGCAACGCAGCTTCGATGACCGGACGCGCCGCGGTCACGTTCGGCGCGAAATCCTGCGGCAGGCTGGGTGGGGTTGCCATCAGCAATTCGCGCGATTCCCGGTAACGGACCAGATGCATGAAGCCGCCGACGGCATCCGATTCGGTCGCGTAACTGGGAATATTGGCCGTATCGAACATCGCCGAGGCCGCATCGCTGCCGCCGATCCACACCGCGAACACCGGCTTTGCCGCGGCCCGCTGCCGGCGATGCCGCTCGGTGACGGCGATCACCGACTTTGCCGCGTCGAGGGCCGATGCAAGCGCCGTCGGTACGTTCATGACCAGCACGGCATCGTTTTGGCCGTCGTCGAGCAGTTGCTCGAGCGCAACCGCATACCTGGCATCGTCCGCATCGCCGGCAATATCGACGGGATTGGCTCGCGACCAGATCGGCGGCAGCGCCGCATCGAGCTTCTTCATCGCGTCCGGCGAGAGCTCGGCGAGTGCGCCGCCAAGATCGGCGAGGCGATCCACCGCCATGACGCCGATGCCGCCGCCATTGGTCAGTATGGCGAGCCGCTTGCCGGAAAGTTCCGTCAGATGTCCCAGTGTTTCCGCGGCGGCGAACAGCTCGTCGAGGTCGAACACGCGCAGGAAACCCGCGCGCCGGAATGCGGCGTCATAGACGGCGTCCGAGCCGGCCAGCGCGCCGGTATGCGTCAGCGCCGCTTTTGCCCCTTGCGCGTGGCGACCGGATTTGACGACCAGCACCGGCTTCGCGCGCGCGGCAGCGCGGGCCGCGGACATGAACTTGCGCGCGTCACGGATCGATTCGATATACAGAAGAATGGCGCGCGTTCCCCGATCCAGGGCGAAGAAGTCGAGCAGGTCGGCAAAATCGACGTCGATGCTGTCGCCGATGGACACGATCGCCGAAAAACCGATGCCGCGCGCCGACGCCCATTCCACAAGTCCGGTGGCAATAGCGCCGGATTGGGAGATGAGGGCGAGGTCGCCCGGGCGCGGCATGGAGGCGGCAAAGCTCGCGTTGAGCTTCGATCCGGGCACCAGAACGCCGAGGCAATTGGGGCCGACGAGACGCATTCCCGCCGCACGCGCGGCCTTCTCGCAGGCATCGGCCAGCGAGCCGGAGCCGTGACCGAGGCCGGCCGTGAGAATGATGCCGGCCGCCGTGCCTTTTGCGCCCGCCGCGGCGACAACGGAGGGAATAGCCGGAGGCGGAACGCCGATCACGACCATGTCGGGCGCATCCGGAAGATCGTCGTAGGATTTGGCCGCGCGAACGCCTTCGATCATCTCGTAATGTGGGTTGACGAGATGAATGGCGCCCGGGAAG
>JASHRY010000160.1 GCA_030037105.1 Xanthobacteraceae bacterium | reverse complement strand
GCCGCCGCGCCACCATCGCCGCCATGGCGATCAACAGCTTGTCCTTCTCGCGCGGAGTAAGATGCATGATCGGTCCTTCGGGTCCTTCAGTTCAGCCACAGCCGCGGCAACGGCGAGGCGCCGAGCGCCGTGAGCACGCCGACAAGGTCGCGGTGCAGCGCGGCGCTGTCGGCGGAGATAAGGCGCGCGAGCACGAGCCCGTTCCAGGCGGATACGCCGACTTCGCCGGCGAAACTTTTCGTCATCGCGCGGACCGCCGCAACGCCGGCATCGTCGCCGGGCAATTTGAGCACGCTCGCCGTGGCGACCCCCGCGCCGGCGCCGGCGACCGCGCGCCGCGCCAGACGCGGCGCAACCGCCTCGCCGAGGCGGATCGTTTCGGCGAAGACCAGCGCCCCGTTAACGCGCACGCGCCAGCGGTCGAAGAAATGTCCGGTGGTGACCGCCTCGCCCATGGCGGAGCGGCCGAATACGACGGCTTCGACGAGAATGAGGCTTGCGTCGCCGGCGAGGTTGACGTCGATCGTGCGCCGCAGCCGCGCCCGATCGAAAAGGATCGTCTCCTGCGGCAGCCAGGCGAGCGCGCCGCCGCCGCCGATATCGAGTCTGGCGCCGATCACCGCGTCCGGCCCAAGCGAGCGGTAGATTTTTTCCGCCGCCGCGGTGGTGACGGCGAGCCGCGCGCCGGCGCCGACGGCGACGTCGATCTCGAAGCGGTCGCCGCCGGTCATGCCGCCGGCGCTGTTGACGATGACGGCGTCGAGCGCGCCTCTACTCGCGCCGTGCGGGAAGCGCACGCGCAGCGCGCCGGCTTCGTGCACCCGCCGGCGGCGGCTTCCGCCGCAAGCGGCGGCGACCGCCAGCTCAACGCGGCCGACCGCGCGATTGCCGGCGAAAATCTCGCTCTCTGCCCGCGCTCTCGCCAACACCTTCGCTCCTCCGGCGACGACGACATCGGCAAATCAGATCGTCATCGCCCGCCGCAGCGCCGCTTCGTCGAGGTCGTCGCGTCCGCAGGCATAGACAATGGCGCCGCGTTCCATGACGGCGAAATGGTCGCCCAGTTCGCGGGCAAAGTCGAGATATTGTTCGACCAGCACGATGGCGATCTTGCCGAGCGAGCGTAAATAGCCGATGGCGCGGCCGATATCCTTGATGATCGACGGCTGGATGCCCTCGGTCGGCTCGTCGAGCAGGAGAAGCCGCGGCCGCATCACCAGCGCGCGGCCGATGGCGAGCTGCTGCTGCTGGCCGCCCGAGAGGTCGCCGCCGCGGCGGTGCAGCATGTCCTTGAGCACGGGGAACAGCGTGAACACGTCCTCGGGGATGCTGCGCTCGTCGCGCCGGAGCGGCGCAAAACCGGTCCTCAAGTTCTCATCGACCGTCAGCAGCGGAAAGATGTCGCGGCCTTGCGGGACGTAGGAGATGCCGCGCCGGGCGCGCTGCGGCGGCCGCAGCGCGGTGATGTCTTCGCCTTCCCAGGTGATCGTGCCGCGGCTCACCGGCTGCTGGCCGGCGAGCGCATCGAGCAGGCTCGTCTTGCCGACTCCGTTCCGCCCGAGCACGCAGGTCACCTTTCCCGGCTCCGCCTTGAGCGACACCGCGCGCAGGGCCTGCGCCGCGCCGTAGTGAAGGTCGATGGCGTTGACCTCGAGCATGACGCTTCTCAGCGAGTCATTCCGTGGCGCCGCGCAGCGGCGAGCCCGGACTCCAGAATCGCGGCCCGGGAACATGGATTCCGGGTTGCCGCGCCGCGTTCGGCTTCCGGGGTGACGCGCATTGATGTGGTCCGCACCGCTATCTTCCCAGATAAACTTCCACCACCCGCTCGTTCGCCGAAACCTGGTCGATCGTGCCCTCGGCAAGCACGGAGCCCTCGTGCAGACAGGTGACCTTGACGTCGAGGTCGCGCACGAACGCCATGTCGTGCTCGACCACGACGACGGTACGGTCGCGGTTGATCTCCCTGAGCAGCTCGACCGTCTGCCGCGTTTCCGCATCGGTCATGCCGGCGACCGGCTCGTCGATCAGCAGGAGCTTGGGCTCCTGCGCCAGCAACATGCCGATCTCGAGCCATTGTTTCTGCCCATGCGACAGGCTGCCGGCGCGGCGGTCGCGCAGCACGGTCAGGCGAATGGTCTCCAATATTTCGTCGATGCGGCGGTGCTCGCCGCCGCTTTCCCGCCACCACAGCGCGGCGCCGGCGCGGCGGTCGGACTTGAGCGCCAGCTCGATATTGTCGAAGACGGTGTGACTGTCGAACACGGTCGGCTTCTGGAACTTGCGGCCGATTCCGAGTTCGGCAATCTCGGTCTCGTCGAGCCGCGTGAGGTTATGGCGGCCGTCGAACATGACGTCGCCCAGCTCAGGCCGGGTCTTGCCGGTGACAACGTCCATCATCGTGGTCTTGCCGGCACCGTTCGGGCCGATGATGGCGCGCATCTCGCCGGCCGCGATCGCGAAGGAAAGATTGTTGAGCGCCTTGAAGCCGTCGAACGAGACGGTGACGCCGTCGAGATAGAGGAGCGCGCTGGTCAGCGCCTTCATGGCCCGATCCTCATTCCGCCGGCAGCGGCTCGGTCACACCGTCCTCGGCGGCGGCCGCGGCCCGATCGCGCCGCAGCGCCGTCCAATGCCGCAGCGTGCCGACCACGCCGCGCGGCAGCAGCAGCGTGACGGCGATGAACAGGCCGCCGAGCATGAACAGCCAATAGGGCGCGAGCGCGCCCGTGGTGAAGAACGTCTTGGCGTAATTGACGAGAACGGCGCCGATCACCGCGCCGGTGAGCGTGCCCCGACCGCCGACCGCGACCCAGATCACCGCTTCGATGGAGTTGGCGGGCGCGAATTCGCTCGGATTGATGATGCCGACCTGCGGCACGTAGAGCGCGCCGGCAACGCCGGCCATGCAGGCCGACAGCGTGAACACGAGGAGCTTGTAGGATTCGACGCGGTAGCCGAGGAAGCGCGTGCGCGCTTCGGCGTCGCGGATCGCGATCAGCACCTTGCCGAATTTCGACGTGATGACGGCGCGGCAGAGCAGGAAGCCGAGCATGATCGCCACGCAGGACACGGAGAAGAGAGCGGCGCGCGTCGTCTTCGCCTCGACGTTGAAGCCGAGGATGTCCTTGAAATCGGTCAGGCCGTTGTTGCCGCCGAAGCCGAAATTGTTGCGGAAAAAGCCGAGCATGAGCGCAAAGGTGAGCGCTTGCGTGATGATCGACAGATAGACGCCGCTGACCCGGCTCCGAAACGCGAACCAGCCGAAGACGAAGGCGAGCATGCCCGGCACCAGCACCACCATGAGCGCGGCATAGGGAAAATGCTGGAATCCGTACCAATAGACCGGCAGGTGCTTCCAGTTCAGGAACACCATGAAGTCCGGCAACAGCGGATCGGCATAGACGCCGCGGGCGCCGATCTGCCGCATCAGGTACATGCCCATGGCGTAGCCGCCGAGCGCGAAGAACGCGCCGTGGCCGAGCGAAAGAATGCCGCAGAATCCCCAGACTAGGTCGATCGACAGAGCGAGCAGCGCATAGCAGGCGTATTTTCCGAACAGCGAGACCAGGTAAGTCGGCACATGCAGCGCGGCGGATTCCGGCAGCGCCAGGTTGAGCACCGGCACCGCGATCGCGACGGCGGCGACGACGATCAGGAAGATCGCCGCGCCGCGGTCGAGCGAGCGGACGAGGATGTGCGTCATCACCGATCGACTCCGCGCGCTTTCTTTCGTCGCCGGAAGCGGCGACGTAGCGGTATCGCCGTCATGCCTCGACCGCCCGGCCCTTGAGGGCGAACAAGCCCCGCGGGCGCTTCTGGATGAAGAGGATGATGAGCACGAGAATCGCGATCTTGCCGAGCACCGCGCCGGCATAAGGTTCGAGGAACTTGTTGGCGATGCCGAGCACGAAGGAGCCGACCAGCGTGCCCCATAGATTGCCGACGCCGCCGAACACCACCACCATGAAGCTGTCGATGATGTAGCCCTGACCGAGATTGGGGCTGACATTGTCGATCTGCGACAGCGCCACGCCGGCCATGCCGGCGATGCCGGAGCCGAGCCCGAAGGTGAGCGCATCGACCCGGCTGGTGCGGATGCCCATCGAGGCGGCCATGGCGCGGTTCTGCGTCACCGCGCGCATTTCCAGCCCGAACCGCGTGAAGCGCAGCAGCGCCAAGAGCGCGGCGAACACTGCCAGCGCGAAGCAGACGATCCAAAGCCGATTGTAGGTGACGGTGATGCCGCCGAGATCGAACGCGCCGCTCATCCATGACGGATTGCCGACCTCGCGATTGTTGGGGCCGAACAGGGTGCGCACCGCCTGCTGCAGGATCAGGGAAAGTCCCCAGGTCGCCAGCAGCGTCTCCAGCGGCCGGCCGTAGAGAAAGCGGATCAGGCAGCGTTCGATCAGCACGCCGACGCCGCCCGCGACCAGGAAGGAAAGCGGAATGGCGATCGCCAGCGAATAGTCGAACAGCCCCGGGTTTTTCGTGCGGATCGCCTCCTGCACGACGAAGGTGACATAGGCGCCGAGCATGACCATCTCGCCGTGCGCCATGTTGATCACGCCCATCACGCCGAAGGTGATGGCGAGCCCGATGGCGGCAAGGAGCAGGACCGAGCCGAGCGAAATGCCGTACCAGGCGTTCTGCACCGCGCGCCAGACGGCGAGGCGATTGTTGACGGCGGCGATCGCTTCGGCCGCCGCTTTCATGACGCGCGCCGAGGTACCCGCCGGCAGGCTGGAGAGCAGCCCGAGAGCGTCCTCGTCGCCGCGCTGACGGATGATATCGACGGCGGCGAGCTTATCTTCGTCCTTGGCGTCGGCGACGGACAAGATGACGGCGGCGCGCGCCTCCATGAGCGCGCGTTTGACGCGCGGATCCTGCTCCCTGGCGATGGCGGTGTCGAGCGTCGGCAGCGTGCTCGCCGCGCGCGATTTGAACACCGCCTGCGCGGCCGCGAAGCGCGTGCCCGGCTCGTCGGCCAACAGCGTCAGGCCGCCGAGCGCGGCCTCGATCGCTCCCCGCAGCCGGTTGTTGATGCGGACATTGTCGAGGTCGGCCGGCGCCGCGCCGACGACCGGTCGTCCGCTGGCGGCATCGGTCAACTTGCCGGAATCGTCCATGATGTAGACCGCCTTGCGCTCGGCGCTGAACATCAACTGGTCGTTCTGCAGGGCGCGAAGGATGATTTCGGCGCGCGGGCTGCCGCTGGCGGCGACCTCGTTGATGCCTTCGATGGTGGCGTTGAAGTCGTCGGCGGTGAAACGGGCGAGCGCCGCGTCGAGGCTCGCAGCCTCCGCGCTAACGTTGCTCAGGACGGAGCCGAAGGCGAACAGCAGAGCGACGAGCCAAGCTCGGCGGAAACACATCGCGAGACCCCGGACTTGATGCGGGGAGGCGTCGGCGCCGCCTCCCCGCGCTGGCGTTATTGCGGCGTCGACGCCGCCTTCACTAGGCGCCGCCGCACTTCTGCGTCACTTTGTTGAAGTTGCCGCACTTGAGCTTGACCCAGTCGGCGACCAGGTCTCTCGATCCTGGCAGGTAAGGCGACCAGGCGGCGCCGGGAACGAGTCCTTTGGTCTTCCACACCACGTCGAACTGGCCGTCGGGGCGAATTTCGCCGATGTAAACCGGCTTGGTGATGTGATGATTGGGCAGCAACGTCGCGATGCCGCCGGTGAGATTCGGCGCCTGCGTGCCCGGCAGCGCGTCGATCACTTTGTCGGGATCTGTCGTTCCGACCTTTTCCACCGCCTTCACCCACATGTTGAAGCCGATGTAGTGCGCCTCCATCGGGTCGTTGGTGGTCCGCTTCGGATTCTTGATGAACGCGTGCCATTCCTTGATGAAGGCCAGGTTCGCCGGCGTCCTGATCGACTCGAAATAGTTCCAGGCGGCGAGGTGGCCGACCAGCGGCTTGGTGTCGAGCCCGGCGAGCTCCTCTTCGCCGACCGAGAAGGCGACGACCGGTATATCGGTCGCCTTGATGCCCTGATTGCCGAGCTCCTTGTAGAACGGCACGTTGGCGTCGCCGTTGATGGTCGATACCACCGCCGTCTTCTTGCCGGCGGAGCCGAACGCCTTGATCTTGGAGACTTCGGTCTGCCAGTCGGAGAATCCGAACGGCGTATAGTTGATCATGATGTCCTCGTCCTTGACGCCTTTCTGCTTGAGGTAGGCTTCGAGGATCTTGTTGGTGGTGCGCGGATAGACATAGTCGGTGCCTTCGAGCACCCAACGTTTCACCGACCCGCCTTCAGCGCTCATCAGATAGTCGACGGCGGGAATGGCCTGCTGGTTCGGCGCGGCGCCGGTGTAGAACACGTTGCGCTCGCTCTCTTCGCCTTCGTATTGCACCGGATAGAACAGGATGTTGTCGAGCTCCTTGAATACCGGGAGCACCGACTTGCGCGACACCGAGGTCCAGCAGCCGAAGACGACGGCGACGTGATCCTTGCTGATCAGCTCGCGGGCCTTTTCCGCGAACAACGGCCAGTTCGAGGCAGGATCGACCACGACCGGCTCGAGCTTCTTGCCGAGCAGACCGCCTTTCTTGTTCTGCTGGTCGATGAGCATGAGCATCACGTCCTTCAGCGTCGTTTCGCTGATGGCCATGGTGCCGGAAAGCGAATGAAGAATGCCGACCTTGATCGTATCCTCGGCCCGGGCCGGTGCCGACGCCGCGACGCCGAAGGCAAGCCCCGCCGCGGCGGCGAGCCAACGGCGGCTTCGCGGTCGCCCGGCGACCGCGCCAATGAAGTTGAGCATCGTCATGTCCTCTGTCTTGACGCGGGACCGGCCCGGCACCGTCCGCATGGGCGTCAATTGGCAAGGAATGTGCCAATCATGGATAATGATTAAGCCATTGAATCAAAAGTATAATTCTTCTCACTCGGCGCAGTCCGCGGATGCGGCCCGCTCATTTTGAATCCGAGCCGATGTCGATATCTGCCTAATTCTTAGGCGGCAATGCAAAATGATCACAGAAATTATGATGCTATATTGGGCACTCTATTCCGCCCCTATTTGACATCAAGTGCAGGGCCACGCTTCGATGCCGCGATCGAATGCGAAGGCGCCATGGCCAACTTCGTCAGCCGACGGCAATTTACCATCGAATGGCGGCATTGCGATCCGGCCGGAATCGTCTTCAACGGCCGCTTCTTTGAATTCTTCGACTTGGGCACATGGACTCTTTTCGGCGCGGCGCTCGGCATGCAGCCGTCCCGCCTCGCCGGCGCTTTTGGGATTATCGGAATGCCGCTGGTCGACGTCAGCGCACGTTTCCTCGCACCGGCACGATTCGGCGATGTCGTGGAACTGTCGTCGGAGGTGAGCGCATTCCGCCGTTCGAGTTTCGATGTCGACCATCGGCTGAGCGTCCGCGGCGAACTCGCGGTCGAGGGCCGCGAGACCCGCGTGTGGGCGCGCCGCGATGCGGCCGATCCGTCGCGCATCAGGCCACGGTCCATACCGAAGGACGTCGTCGCGCGCTTCCAGGCGCAGTAAAGGCGTAAGAGAAAACGTCTTGCCGGCGCCGCCGATACGCTGCGCGGCGCGCGCATATGATTAAAGTCTGCGCTCTTCGTCGGGGAATTAACGACACTCTACGGAAAACGACGCCGGCGCTTGATCCGGCAGCGGACATGATGACTACTCTCTCGCCAAACGCGCGGAGAGTGGATTTTGCACGGCTCGTTGCACTCAGGAACGTCCGGCTCCGTCCTTGCGGCGGTGACGCGCGCGTTCGAAGGCGGCGGCGCGCAGCGCGACATGATCCTGCTTTGCAACGCGCTTGCCGCCAAGGGAATTGATGTCCGCATCCTGACCTTGCGCGACGAAGGTCCGCTGCGCCCCTTGCTCGATCCGGTTGTGCGGGTGGCCGAGATTCCGGGACGACAGCTCCGCTATGCCGTTCCCGGCCTGCGGCGGGCGATCCGCGCCATGGCCCCGGACCTCGTCGTCAGCTCGGAAGCGAGCCTTAATCTTTGCACCTTGCTCGCGGTGCGGAGCCTGTCGCGGCGGCGCCGGCCGAAACTCGTCTTGCGCGAGGTGGGCAGCCCGTCGATCGCGC